>CAJLTE010000050.1 GCA_905209435.1 uncultured Blautia sp.
ACGCAAAGGCAGTCTTTTTATAATAAATGCCGGCAGATCTTTGCATTCTCTGCCCCACTGTTTCCTTGTATAGCCTTCTACAAGCTTCTCATATACGTCCTGACCTACCAGTGCAAGTGCCTGCTCCTCCAGATTCTTCGGATGTGTGATATGCATTCTTGCAATCTGTCCCTGAATCTTTGCCTTTGCTTCTGCAGGAGTGCGCACTCCCCAGAGCTGATGGAATGTATTCATATTGAACGGCAGATTATATAACTCATCTTTGTAAACTGCAATTGGTGAGTTCACGAAATGATTAAACTCTGCAAACTGATTAATATAATCCCATACCTGTTTTCTGGAAGTGTGGAAAATATGTGCACCATATCTGTGCACCTGTATTCCCTCTACTTCTTCTGTGTAAATATTTCCGCCAATGTGTTCTCTCTTATCGATCACAAGGCATGTTTTTCCCCGTCTTGTAGCCTCATGTGCAAATACTGCTCCAAAAAGGCCAGCTCCAACTATCAAATAATCATATTTCTTCATGTCCGACACCTTCTTCTTTTTATTTTTTGGAAATAACCAAACTCATTCCCCTCCGGGTCTTCCCTGTTTAAACGGATAAAGTTATCCGTTTTCGCTACTTATCAATAAAAAAGCAGTAACGCTTTTTTTGCGCTACTGCCATTATAACAAATTCATCCGAAAATGGATAGTCTTTCTATTTAATTCTTATTTTCTGCCTGCAACCTGATCAAATACATCTGTAATTTCTTTGGATGGTGCTTTTGTCGCAAGGCTGAAGATCACGATCATCACAAGACTCACTACAAATCCTACTGCCAGCGAATAAAGACCGGTATAAGTACCAAGTGTCTGTCCTGCAACAAGCGGGATGTAATCCCAGATAATAACTGTCAGACCACCGGAAACAATACCTGCAACTGCACCTGCCAGATTTGTTCTTCTCCAGAACAATGACATAACAACAGTCGGACCAAATGCAGCACCAAGACCTGCCCATGCATTAGATACCAGTCCCATGATACTGCTGTTCGGGTTCCAGGCAATAATAAATGCTACAACGGAAACTGCAATAACTGTAAATCTGGCAACTGTCAGAATCTCTTTAGAATCCGCATCTTTTTTAATAAACTGATGATATAAATCTTCAGATGCGGCAGAAGCTGTTACCAGAAGCTGTGAATCTGCAGTGGACATAATCGCTGCAAGAATTCCACAAAGGAAAATACCTCCAATAAACGGCAGTGCCAGATCTGACGAGAACAACTTATTGATCATCTCGATAAATACACTTTCTGATGAGGATGCACCATTTTCTCCCAGTACAGTCGGAAGCAGATATGCACGTCCGATAATACCAATAAAACATGCTGCTGTCAGAGAAAGGATATCCCATACGATTGCGATCACACTGGATTTCTTCAATTCCTGTTCATTCTTTACAGCCATAAAACGTGTCAGAATATGAGGCATACCACAGTATCCAAGTCCCCATGCAAGCTGAGAAAAAATCTCAATGAATGTATATGGACGTTCTCCATTTTCAAAAGGATTCAGGAAAGCTGCTGCTCCGCCCGGTGCACCACTCTGTGTCAGAAGATCTGTCAGATTACCGCTTAATGTAAAATAAGCAACCAGCGGAACAACCAGAAGACCGACTAACATCAATGTTCCCTGTACAAAGTCTGTTACGCATACTGCCATAAATCCGCCCATAAACGTATAGCATAAAATAACCGCAGCTCCTATTGCCAGTGCTACATGGTAATCAATTCCAAATACTGTGTTAAAAAGCTTACCGCCTGCTGCCAGTGCAGAAGCTGTATATACCAGGAAAAATATCACGATCACAATAGATGAAAGTAATAACAGAATTCTCTTCTTGTCCTGAAATCTGTTCTCAAAATATGCAGGAATCGTAAGAGAATTGTTAGCTGCGATCGTATATTTACGAAGTCTGTGTGAAATACAGACCCAGTTTAATACAGTTCCGATAAAAAGACCGACCGCGATCCAGATCTGTCCGGTTCCTAGTGAGTAAATCGCCCCCGGAAGTCCCATCAACAACCATCCACTCATATCCGATGCCTGTGCAGAAAGGGCAGCTACCCATGCATTCAATCCACGTCCACCCAGAAAATAATCCTCTGAACTGTTTGTTTTCTTCATATAGACCACACCGATGACTATCATAAACAACAGATAGACTACGAATGCGGACAATATGATCATTGTTGTACTACTCAAATTTACTCCTCCTTCTTATCCTTAAAATATTCACTTCGGATTTCTAAAGTTTTTTCATATAACAAAAACAACAGAAAAAAATAACCGCGTACTTTTACTATACCCGGTTACTTTACCACATTACCTTATCATCACGCAAGTGTATTTCTCATTTTTTGACAATTTTTTTCTGAATTATATTCCTACACCAAAACATACAATTCTGTCAATCAGAAATTTATTTGTTCCTGATTTTTTAAATTCTTCCCGGCACGTCTGTGTTTTCCGGAAATTCTGTATCTGACTTTGTCTTTTTTCAGATAAACATTCTTAATATAAGAAATCAAAACCTCTTCTCCACGGTCATCCAGAATACGCAGAAGTCCCTCCAGGTCTCTTTTGGTCTGAGGGTGGATAAACCAGAGTTTCTCTTTACCTTTCATGTAATACTCCAGAGGCTGATGCTGATCATACTTGTCACCAAGGTAGTTTCTGGAAGCACTGATCCTGTCCATCACCATCTCTGCGATATACTTACGCGGCATAGGCACGCCGTTGATAATATGTTCATCCCCCGGCACATAGTCCACCCAGTACTCAAAATGGTGCTTATTTCTGCCTTTATGATGCAGCCAGGACCTAGACAGTCCCGTTTCTTCACGTTCAGCATTATTAGGGCTTCTGTCCCCCTGATAGTACCTGCATCCTACAAAAAATTCCACAGGTGCATATTTTGACAGATCATGAAGCAGTCCCTGTTTATATAACCCTGCCCGGAAGCAATAATGCATAACAAGCAGCTTATGTTTTGTTATAGTTTTAAAGTGCAGCCACGGATGCATCTTTTTTTTCCTCCTCTACCGCCAGCAGCACCACAATAGTACGCGGTGCAATCTCCAGTTTCTTACTGTATTTTTCTTCACTTTCACTCAGAAAACCATTCTCTTTTACTGCACTGGTATCGATTACTTTTTTCCAGTGCTTATGTCCCAGATTCGGCAAAGCAAATTCCCGGGTCTCCCAGTGAAAATTATACGCAATATAAATAGAGTCATCCTCACTGCCATCCGCTTTATTCGCATAAGCACCATAATACATGATTCCCAGCAATCTGGAAGTATTATCCGAATTTAAATACCATGCCCGTTCTCCGTGAAGAGAAACATCCGGAAGCCCCTTAGTTTTATAATCTACACCACGCATCTCATCCGGTACATGGAGGATCGGATGCTCCCTGCGAAAAGCAATAGCCTGCTTTACAAACTGAAGCATTTTCTCATTTTTTTTCAGACCTTTCCAGTCAATCCATCCAACCTGATTATCCTGGCAGTATGCATTATTATTGCCATTCTGAGAATTACAGATTTCATCTCCGCCATAAATCATCGGTACACCCTGGCTGAGCAGTATCATAAGAAATGCGTTACGCAGCTGACGCTCTCTCATCTGACGGATCTGCATTTTTCTGCTTGGTCCCTCTACTCCACAGTTCCAGGAATAGTTATAACTGCTGCCATCCTGATTGTTCTCCTGATTTGCCTCATTATGCCTGTAATTATAAGTCACCATATCATTCAGAGTAAATCCATCCTGACATGCCATATAATTGATCACCGCATAAGCCCCCGGATTTCTTCTTGTCCTGTAGGCAGCAGCACCTACCATCTCCTCATCACTCTTTAAAAAACAACGCATATCCTGCAGAAATCCCGGATTATACTGTGCAATGCACTTTCCTGCAGGATCCTTTTTTCTGATAATCCGGTTCTCGTCAAAGTCATGAAACATCAGTTTTGTATCACTCAGAATCCCGTCATGCATCAGCAGTTCCGTTGGAACTCCCTCTCCCAGCACATGGAATCCATCCACATGATAATAAAGTTTCCAGAACTGTAATGCCCGCAGTGTCACTACAGGATTGCACTCTCTTGGAAAGTACATTTCCATAATACAGGCGATTCCTGCCTGATGAAGCTTTTTGATCAATGTCTTAAATTCTTTTTCCGGATCATCTGTCGCACAGTAAGATCTCTTCGGTGCAAAATAATAACCCGGCATATAGCCCCAGAAATTCACACGGCCTTCCGCGCGTTTCTCAGAAACCATTCCCACAGCAACAGGATCACTGACTGTACCGCTCTCCATAAATTCATAAGCCGGCATCAGTTCAATCGTATTAATCCCCAATTTCTTCCAATACGGAATCATTTCTTCCAATGCCTGGAATGTCCCTTTCGCACCTTTGATACTCCGATTTACCTTTGTATAGCCTCTTACATGAAGTTTGTAGAGAATCATCTCATGATATGGAATCAGCGGATTTCTGTCATTTTCCCAGTCAAAGGCTTCATTTTTCAGAAATCCACATCTTATTTTGTGAGGATCATTGTCTGCTGCCGCACCAAAACGTTCTCTTCCCAGAATTCTGTATGCACAGGGATCTGTATATATCCTTCCATCTACTATGAAATTGTACTCATAATCCTCTGATTTAAAATCCGGAATGGAAAATGCATACATATTTCCTGTCCTATCCTCTTCTGTAAAAGGAATCTCCACAAAAGGTTTTCTTGCTCTCTTTTTGTAGAGAACCAGAGATGCACTGCTGCCCTCCGGGACTTCCAGTGCAAAATTACATCCATTCAAAAGCTTATTTGCACCAGGCACCAGAGCCAGCCCCTTTTCCGTTTTTATCTTTCTGCGCTCAGCCATCTCTTTGTCTCCTCCATATTTCATACTTGTCGCCCATCATATATTCATACACCGGACACTTCCAGCATCCATCTGTGAAAGCTCCGTATACACTGTTAATCCAATGCAATCTGAAGTTCTACCGGGCAGTGATCTGATCCCATGATATCAGAATGAATCTCCGCTCCTTCGAGTTTATCCTTCAGCTGCGGAGAAGTAATAAAATAGTCAATTCTCCATCCTGCATTCTTCTCTCTTGCCTTAAATCTGTAAGACCACCAGGAATATCTGCCTTCTGCATCAGGATAGAAATAACGGAATGTATCGATAAAGCCACTCTCCAGCACCTTATCAAAGCAGGCCCGTTCCTCATCCGTAAAACCGGCATTTTTTCGATTAGTCTTAGGATTTTTCAGATCAATTTCCTTATGTGCCACATTGAAATCCCCACAGCAGATCACAGGTTTACTCTCCTGCAATTTCAGCAGATATGCAAGGAAATCTTCTTCCCAGTGCATACGGTATTCCAGTCTGCGCAGCTCACTCTGGGAATTCGGGGTATAAACTGTCATCAGATAAAAATTCTCAAACTCCAGCGTAATCACACGTCCCTCTTTATCATGTTCCTCAATTCCCAGTCCGTATGCCACAGACAATGGCTCTTTCTTTGTAAAAACAGCAGTTCCTGAATAGCCACGTCTGTTGGCATAATTCCAGTACTGATGATATCCCGGAAGTTCCAGCTTTACCTGACCCTGCTGGCATTTTGTCTCCTGCAGGCAGAAAATATCTGCATCCATCGCTGCAAAACTCTCTTCAAATCCTTTGCCGATACAGGCGCGGATTCCATTTACATTCCATGAGATTAATTTCATATAAACTGATCTCCTCTGTATTCATTATTCTTTCATTATCTTTCACAATAACACTCTTTGTTTATTATAACACGTTTCTCCCCTGTAAAAAACATCTTTTTATCCCACCAGCAGCGAAGCCAAAGAGTTACTCAGCATTCTTGCATTATCCCCTTATTTCTGCTACAATATAACGATAGTCAAGCGGATATTTCCCATCCGCAGATAATACCCAAGAAAGAATGAGGAATATAAAATGAGTGACGAATTTACATTTGGCGGATGCAATCCAAGCGACTGCGCTTCCTGCGGCGGTGGATGCAATTCTAACAGTGGATGCGGTTCCGCTGAAGACCACAAAACTATTACACTTACCATGGAAGATGATACAGAGGTAGAATGTGCAGTACTTACTGTATTTCCTGTAGATGCCAAGGAATATATTGCTCTTCTGCCGCTGGATGAAAACGGACAGAATGAGAGCGGTGAAGTTTATCTTTATACTTTCGCACGTACAGAGAGCGGAGATCCGATGCTTTCCAATATTGAAACTGATGAAGAGTACGCAAAAGCCGCTGTTGCTTTTGATACAGTTCTTCAGAACGCCAAGGATCATCTGGAAAAAATCGACTGATTCTCTCACCAGGAGACATATAAAGACATATAACCAGATATTTACGATGTCTGCTGTATAAAAAAATAAGAATCATCACTATTTTTTATAAAATGTGACGATTCTTATTTTTATATCTCAATTCCGTCAGAAACATTCTTTTCCGGTTGCATTCCGAGCGGATATTTACACTCCGTATTCGTTAATTATTCATAACCTAATATCTGCTTCGCAGTTTGATTAAATGTCATAAACACTGCGCACTTTCAAGCCATCCGGTATTCCACTAAGGATCTTTACTCTGCGTTCGCCTGCATTCATATCAAAATAGTTATCCTCAAGAATCAAATCATCATTTTTATTCGTGATTTCCACACTTTTTGCATAAGCCTGCGCACTGACAATAATCTCGTCTCCTTCTGTTCTCACAGTCAGTTTCGGATCCTGATAACGGAAGTACTTCGGATAGGAAAAGATTACAGTTCCCTGAGATATGATCTGCTCATTTTCCCATGCCTCATAACTTACATACTCATTGAAACAGTCAATTTCAGGAAGTTCAACTTTATCCATCCATACGCTGGAAAGTGCCGGAACTTCTACCCACTGTTCTTCCTGACACAGTACTTCTGCCTTTGCATTACGCACTGCATATTTTACCAGAACCTTTCGCGGTTTCAGAGTCTCATTTGTCACATTCAGATGAATGGATTTCTCGAACTCAAAATGCTGGCGGTTCATATCCGCACCGACTGTCATCCAGCTCTGTTCCTCACAAGAAAGCATTACCGGTGCAAAGAATCTTTTTGCGTAATAATGGAGTGCTTTCCAGCGACCGTAATAGTCAATAGATGACCAGGAAATAACCGGCCAGCAGTCATTTAACTGCCAGTAAATAGCACCCATACAGCGGCCGCGGTTTCTGCGGTAATGTTCTACACCATAACGGATCCCATCTGCCTGAAGAAGCTGAGACGCATAAACAAAATCGCTGAAATTCTCAGGATAACGATATGCTGCCTGCATATACTTGGCTATTTTTCCATTACCTCCGTAATTTCTCTGATGTTTCTCCATCACATAAGAAAACGGATTCAGTTCCCTCGGATCATCTGTCACTGTCTCCAGTGTTTTCACAGACGGGAACGACTGAAAACCAAATTCAGAAGCATAACGGAAGAAATATTTCCGGTATTCTGCGAATGGCTTATTACCATGCCATACTTCCCAGTAATGTACATCTCCTCGGTTTGGATCATTCGGATCATCAAAAGAGCCGCCTGATGACGGGCTTGCAGGCCAGTAAAACGTATCCGGATCATACTCTCTGAGCACTTCCGGAATTATACGCTCATACATCAGCAGATAATCCCGCACTTCTGTGGGCTTTGTCACCCAGGTTCCCTCTTTTACAAACATTTCCATCTCATTATTACCACACCACAATGCAAGAGATGCATGATGGCGGAGACGTTTGATATTATCGATAAATTCCTGACGGATATTTGCCTCAAACTCCGGTGTCAGTTCATACACAGAACATGCAAACATAAAGTCCTGCCATACCATCAGTCCCAATTCATCACAGAGATCAAAGAACCAGTCCTCCGGATAATAACCGCCGCCCCAGACACGAACAGTATTAAAATTAGCTCTCTTACATTGAAGAAGTAATTCTCTGGTACGTTCTCTGGATGTTCTCTGCAGCAGATTATCCTCCGGAATATAATCAGCACCCATAGCAAATACCTGATGGCCATTTATCTCATGAGCAAAACTCTCGCCCCATTTATCTTTCTCAATATGCATAGTCAGCGTACGGAGACCTATTTTTCTGCACCAGGTATCTACAATCTTACCTCCTGATATCAGATCTACCTTAATTTCATACAATGGCTGTTCTCCCAGTCCGTTTGGCCACCAAAGCTGCGGATGATCAACCTCTATTTCATCCGGGCAGTCCTTCCATGTATTTTTGGTTCCGTCTGGTGATGTCACTGTAACTACATATTCCAGACTTTCTGTATCATTTTCTGTCTCATTCTCTTCATCATCGACAGTTTCCACATCTACTTCCGGAATTAACAGAACCCTGCCATTCTCATGTACCTGACGGATATAGACACTGTCCAGTCTGGCTGATTCAACTCCCATAAGTGTTACAGGACGGAAAATGCCACCATCCGGCAAGCATGCACCCCAGTCCCAACCGCTCATATAATGAGCTTTACGAAGATGCATAAATCCCTCAATTGTGTCATCATTTCCTCTGTTCTTATATTTTTGGAATGCCTCTGCCATAAATTTAAGCGGAGATCTGATAATGACACGAAGTACATTCTCACCATTCTCTAACAGCTCTCTTACAGGAAACTCCCAGACTCTGTGCATGTTGTCAGCTTTTCCCAGGCAGCATCCATTCAGATAAATATCTGCAATCGTATCAATCCCTTCAAATCTCAGGATTATTTCCTGACAATTTTCAAATTTTGCTCTTTCATAGGTAAATACTGTTCTGTATTCATAATCTTCTTCCATCAGCGCTTTCGCCTGATATTCATTATCCTCAAAGAATGGATCTAACATCTTTCCTGCCATAAAAAATGCCGCATAAATATCCCCCGGCACCTGGGCAGGAACCCAGTCCAATTTTCTTACATTACATAATTGCCAGTTTTCATGAAGCTGTAACTTTACCATTTTTTATCCCCCATAGTTCTTATATACTCTTCCACTTCAAGTGATTTATCATCTGCAATAGGTTTTATTTACCCTGTAATATTCTTTTTTCTCATACATACAACTCCTCTTCCAGATCATATATCTCTTTTTTCCACATTAAGCCAGAAGAAATACTGATCTTGGCGCTGTTCATTTTCGCTCTCAGCATCTCCTCAATTCAATAATCGAATGCTCGATACCATGAATTAGTTCAAGAATAATATACCACTCAAACGTCCCATAATCAACTACACCCCAAATATAAACTTTTGGTTATCAGTCACAGAATGAACGGTATCAAACTTTGGTTTTACTCTCATCATATATATGTTAGAATAAAATCAGATAACTATTAAATTAAAAGAGGTTATAACCGATGCCTAAAAAGAAATTTAATCTTCATACAATCTACATATCTGAGCGTCTGCAGGAATGTCTGATGCCGGTTTCTCATTCTGTACTTACCGTGGTGACTGCCCCTATGGGATATGGAAAAACAACTGCTGTCAACTGGTATCTCAACAGGCAGGGCAAATCTGAAAAAACTTTTATAATCCGTATCAGTATTTATTCTGATAATGTGTCAGTTTTCTGGCAGAGTGTTCAGAGAGCTTTTTCCTTCGCCGGACTTAATTTTCTGGATAACTATATCTGTCCTTCAGATACTGCCGGTGCCAGTCTTCTAGCTGATGAATTTTGTTATTCCCTGGGCAGTTCCGGAAACTACTATATCTTCATTGACGATTTTCATTTGCTGAAAGAAAACCGTGTTACAGATTTTATCTGTACTCTTTCAAACAGACTTCCCGAGAACGTGCACCTGATCATAGCGGGAAGAAACAACTTTCTAACAGGAAAAGAAATCGTGCGTCTTGGAAAAAAGCTGCACCGCATCGACACCCATGATCTGTGTCTGAACCGCCGAGAACTCTCTGTCTATACCCACCGCTGCGGTGCAGATCTGAATGAATCCCAGCTGAATGAACTCTTTCATTCCAGTGAGGGCTGGTTCTCAGCCGTCTATCTGAATCTCTGCACTTTTTCAGAGAACAGACAGCTTGCAGACCATCATTCAGATATTTACGAAATGTTCTCTGCTGCTATGATCGCACCGCTTTCCAGGAAACAGCAGGAATTCCTGGCTGTTATGGGACTTGCAGATGAATTCTCCGTGGAAATGGCAGCTTTTGTCACAAAGAATCCTGAAACGGAACAGATTCTTGCATCCATGACCAGCCAGAATGCTTTCGTAAGTCGCCTTTCCGACGGTAACAGTTTCCGTTTTCATCATATGATGAAAGAATGCGCACAGCGTACTTTTTCCAAACTTTCCGTGGAAAAGCAGACCACTTACCGAAATCGTTATGGACAATGGTATGAAACCCACGGTCAGTTTCTCCAGGCTCTCTCAGCTTATGAAAAAGCTCTTAATTATGATGCCGCACTTGCAGTGATCCAGAAGGATGCCGGGATACACCTTGCTTTCCTTTCACCGGAAAGAGTTCTCTCATTTCTTGATTCCTGCCCAAAAGAGCTCCAGAAAGACAGGCCTCTGGCACTTCTTGTCTTAATGCGCCGCATGTTTACCTGGCATCAGATTCCGAAAATGCTGGAACTAAAACAGCTTCTGGCAGATGCCATAGCTGAACATACAGATTTTTCTGAAGAAGAAAAAAATAATCTCTCCGGAGAATGCGATCTTATCATGAGCTTTCTGATGTACAACGACATCACCAGGATGAGTACTTTTCACCGCTGTGCAGGCGAAAAAATGTCCAGACCTGCAATCAGCATCCGCAATGAAGGAAGCTGGACTTTTGGTTCCCCCTCTGTACTGATGATGTTTCACCGCAAGTCCGGAACATTGGACGCAGAACTCACAGCCATGAATGATTGTATGCCCCACTACTACCGGATCACACAGGGACACGGGCAGGGTGCAGAGTTACTTATGAATGCAGAAGCAGCATTTTCGCAGGGGAATTTCTCCGATGCTCATATCCTTCTTGAACAGGCTTATTCTATAATCGCATCAAATGGTCAGCAGAATATTTCTCTCTGCTGTGATTTTCTGGCAGCAAGACTCTCCCTTTTTCAGGACACAGCCCTGCCTGTCGGAAATCCTGAAAAGAAACGCAGAAAACTTCTGTCTCTTCACAATATGATGTGGCTGAATATCTTTGACAGCACCTATGCTTATTACTATGCACTGACTGAAATGCCCGAGAAGATTCCTGCATTATTCAGAGATCATATGCTCTCCACTGTCAACTTCCTTGCTCCATGCAGACCTATGATGGAAATGATTGAAAATCAGGTCTTTCTTTCACAGAAAATGTACGCAAAAGTCATCGGCAGAAGTGAGAAACTTCTGGCAATATGTGAGGAAATGCATTATGCGCTTGTGTCTCTCCACATTCAGATTCAGACCGCTGCTGCTTATGAAATGCTCGCTAAACATCATGATGCACGTTTACTTCTGCAGCAGGCACTGAAAAATGCTCTGCCTGATGGCTTTCTGATTCCTTTTGCAGAAAATTACAGATATCTGAAAAGTATGCTGAATAGTATGAATGCCATATCATCGGATCCGTTCATAAGCCGGATCATTTCCCTTGGCTCAGCTTATGAACAGTACTGCATCTGCCTGTCGAACCGCAATTCTCAGCCTGAGATCCTTAAAGTCCTGAACAGCAGAGAAACAGAAATCGCCTGCCTGATCGTCGAACATCTGAGCAACCGCGAAATTGCTGAGAAACTTTTTCTCTCTGAAGGCACTATTAAACAGTATGTGAACCAGATTTATTCCAAACTGATGATCAGTGGCGATACACGTACCAAAAGAAAACAGCTGATAGAACTGATTTCTTCCATCGAACAGTAACATAACTTCTAACTAATGGTTAATAGACCTCTCCTTGTTTCGACCGTATACTGATATAAATATAATATTCGAGGCAGTACATCAGAAAGCTGATGTACACAAAAATACTCAAAACAAGGAGGGATTACATAATGAAAAAGAAAAAATTTCTGGCTTTTACTCTATGCTCACTTCTAACCCTTACCAGTATTCAGACACCATGGGCATTCTCTGACGAAGCACCCGATGATCCTGCATTTTCAGACGGAATTACCTCTGATGAAACAGCATACGGCACAGACATTTCTGATATACCTGCTTCTGAAAATTCTTCTGACATTTTAGCACCTGATTTTTCTTCCGGCGGGAGCGATGATTCAAATATTTCTTCGGACAGAGGTTCCTTTCAGGCAGCCCCCGCACGCAAACCGTCCGAAAATTCCATTCCGATCACTGCTGACAGTGGATTTGCAGACTCTGTTTTCCGAAAATGGATTTCCGAAAACCTTGATACGGATCATGATGGACTTCTCTCTGACGAAGAAATCTCCGTATGCACAAAAATCACTATTCCTTCCATGTCAGTCGATTCTCTGGAAGGCATCGAATATTTTTATAACCTGGAGACCTTGGACTGTTCCGGCAATGAACTGCTGTTTCTCGATGTATCAGCCAACACAGTTCTGAAATCTCTGAACTGCTCCCACAACAATCTGCTCAATCTGGATCTCTCCTCCTGCAAAAAGCTGAAAAATCTTGACATTTCCTTTAACAGCTGCGGGAGCAACAGTTCCATCAGTCTTCCAAAACATCCTTCTGTGGAGAAACTGAACATCTCTTCTGTTGCGCTTGATGATTTTGATTTCTCCCGTTTTTCCAAGTTGAAAGAACTGGATTGCAGCAACTGTAATCTGCTCGCCCTTAAACCTGCATCTATGCCATCACTTGAAAAGCTTATCTGTTCCGGGAATCTCCTGGATACCCTGAACTTAAGGCGCCTTTCCAGTTTAAAAGATCTGGACTGTTCTTCCAACAGCATACAGACTCTGAAACTGCCAAACACCGAAGCACTGAATACCCTTTACTGCCAGAATAATCTTCTCACTAAATTGGATCTCTCCGGTTTTTCATCTCTGAAAAAGCTGAACTGTTCCGGAAATAAGCTGTTGGAGCCTGATCTTCGCAGCTGTCCTCTCGAAGAACTGATCTGCAATGATAACGTGATCCGTACTCCCAGGGAATTCTATGATCTGTCTCAGTTTGCTTCACCCAAAGATATCACTGTAATAGAAAATGGTCTGATCGATACCTCTTACCAGCTGACCGCTATTAATAAATTAAATCCGGTAAAAATCCGCCGCAAATTTACCAGTGCCGGCACAGAACAATATGGCACACAGATCATTTACATTGGATATCTGCTTGAAAATGATTTCCAGTCCTCTGCACTGTTTCATCAAATGCAGGAGAAATATCCACTGACAGATGATCACATGCTGTCCCGCGAGTATCTGAAGGAAGTTTCCTCCCTTTCTTTTGACGAAGGTTTTCCGTTATTTCCTTCAGATCTGACCTATTTTACAGGACTGAAAAGTCTGAGATGTACAAATCTTCCTCAAATCACCGAACTGGATCTCAGCAGAAATCCAGAACTTACCGAACTGATTTGTATGGGTACAGGTATCCTTTCTCTGGACCTTACCTCCAACACCAGACTGGAATCTGTTCAGCTATGTAACAATAACCTTTCCTCATTAAATATAACCGGACTTACATCACTTATCAGCCTTGACTGCCGTTTTAATTCTCTGATCAGTGTTGATACCACAGGCTGCACTGTTCTGAAGGATACCCGGTTCTTCCCTCAGCATACATGCACAGTCAACGCTGATCAGGCAGGAAAAATTTCATTCGGCCAGCTGGGAAATTTTCATCAGCAGCTGGATACACCGGCAGCGATCCTTGCGGGCAATGAACTGCTGTACACACCCGGAGATGACTTCTTTACTCTCTTACATCCCGCAGGAACCATGACGGAAGCATCTTTTTCCATCCTGGATACCAATACATGGGAGATTCTTGGAACCTGCCAGATGACCATAAACATTAAATCAGGAACTCCTGTCACTCCTGCAAAACCGACATTAGAGAAAATCAAATCCTCTCATAAGGTTACCATCACCTGGAAAAAAATAAAGAAGGTCAGTGGGTACCGTATTCTCCGCAAAGAAAAGAATAAATCAGGGGCTTCATGGAAAGCAATCGCAACAGTTTCCCCTTCCCGTACATCCTATACAGACAGCACCGGACTGATCAAAAAATCCTACCTCTATACCGTGCAGTCCTATACCTTCCAGAACGGTAAGAAAGTCTATAGTAAATATAACACCAAAGACCTGACCGGTACAGCAAAGCTCAAACGCCCTACAGTTAAAAAGCCGAAAAAAGATGTTGTCATAAATCTTGTATGGGACGAAGTTCCAGGCGCCGACGGCTATCGTATTTACCGCCGCAAGAAGGGTACCTCCAAATGGACAAAACTGGAAGATATTGAATTTTCCGGGCTGTATTACACAGACGAAACTGCAGTTCCCAAAACAATCTACGATTATGCAGTCCGCCCATACCGTAAGCTTGGCAGTAAAATTTCTCTGGGTGATTACAGCTCCACCGGATACGTCTGCCAGACTGCAATTCCAAAGGTCAGCCTGACTTCTGTCATTGAACAGGATGGTGGTGTCACAGTGAAATGGAAACACCAGGTTTATGTCACCGGATACTTTATTTACCGTGCAGACAGTTCGAGCAGTAAATACTATAAAATTTCGAATATACCTAATAGTCCTGATGCAGAGAAATATTATAAATATTATGAGCCTGTGCCATTCGGCTCCGTAAATCCATTATATAAAGTTCGGGCATACATCCTTATCGGTAAGAAATATTACTACGGACCATATTCCAGATCCCTGGCTCTAAATCCGTACTCCGATAATCCCAACGCCCACGATTTTTCGGAATTCCACATGGGTTACCAGTTAAGCAACAGTTCTTCCTCCACAGGTTTTGACCGTAACTATGATGACGGTGGCAGTTTTTCCATGGCTGCCGCCTATCTTACACGCGGATCTGGTCCTGTATATGAATGGCAGGCTCCTTACGAAAATATCTCATCAGCATCATATGGCTCTTTCACACCTGCACTCAAAGTAAATGAAATCATTTTTATCCCTGAGCGAAAGAACGCCCTGGATAATCAGGTAATCAAGCAGGCAGTTATAGATTACGGTGCAGTATCCGCATCCTATCTTTCCGCTGATGAATATTACTCCAATGATCAGACTTCCTTCTATCTTCCCGACAACTACGACGCAGGAAGGGCACCTGCGGGTTCTGCTCCTGTCGTATCCACACAACATGCCATCGCTATTGTAGGATGGGATGATGATTATGCAAAAGAAAACTTTCCGGTCCAGCCGGCTGGCAACGGTGCCTTTCTCTGCAAAAACAGCTGGGGAAAAGATTTCGCGGACAATGGGTATTTTTATATTTCCTATTACGACGGTTTTCTGGGCATGCAGGAGTTCTCCATGGCATTCGGAAAGGTTTCTGATGATAAGACCTATAGCCGAATTTATCAGTACGACCCTTTAGGCGCTACCACTGCTTTCGGCTATAATGATGAGCTGTACTGTGCCAATGTTTTCCCTGAAAACGGACAAAAATTAGCCAGGAAAGAGCAGCTTGGTTCTGTCTCTTTCTATACCTATGATAATAATTATAACTATGAAATTTATATTGTTTCTTCCTTTAAAAATCAGAACTCCTTTCAGAAGCTTCCATCTCCTGCAGCTTCAGGAAACTGCCGCTATGCCGGATATCATACAGTAAATTTTGCCAAACCTGTAACTTTAAAAGCAGGCACCCGCTTTGCTGTGGTCATAAAATTATGGAGCAGTACAGGTGCAAAAACGTATTTCGAAGCCCCTCTGAACGGCACCAGTTCCCGGGCCACTGCTTCTGACGGAGAAAGTTATATCAGCCATCATGGGGATATATGGACAGATTTTAACACTTATCTGCCGAACACAAATGTCTGTATCAAAGCATTCACCAACGGTAAAATTACGGAAAATGTTCCTGCCGCCGGTTCAGACGGTAAAGATATTTCCAGTGAAATCTACTCCGCTGAGGAACTGAAAGAACGTGGATTTCTCCTTAATCCTGCTTATGAAGACGAAGGTTCAGATATGATTTCCTCTGTAACCACCGGAAATGCACCTTCAGCCTCTGCCGCAGCACTTCCTGCTGCCTATGACTTGCGTCAGAATGGCCGTGTATCCCCTGTAAAAAATCAGGGCAGTCAGGGGTTATGCTGGACATTCTCCACTTACGCTTCGCTTGAGAGCTTTCTTCTTTCATAGAATATAATGTTTGTTATTGTTCATGCTTCACTATTCCAAACCATATACCACAATACAGCACCTGTTTTGCTTGACATCCTCATTTATTCTGTGCACAATGAAAGAAGCAGAAACTATGATTGGAGCTTACAAAGATGAAAGAAAAGTTATATACCATTCCGCTTAATGACGCAGTAAATGCTGATGATGAATGTCCCTTCTGTTTTATTGAACGGGAACTGGAGCAGAATTCGCTGGATTTCGTGCTTGGAAACAGTTCTTCTTATATGGAAAGTGATATTCGAGATCAGACAGATAAAGCAGGATTCTGTAAAGTACATATGAAGAAGATGTTTGATTATGGGAATACACTTGGGAATGCGCTGATTCTTCAGACACATTATCATAAGCTTCGCGAAGAAATGGCAAGGCAATTTGGTTCTTTTACACCTGGAAAGTCTTCAATTCTGGGACGATTTCGCCGTTCAGATTCCCAAACAGAGAAGAATTCCATTGCAACATGGGCTGCTTCTAAAGACTGCAGCTGTTTTATCTGTCAGAATATTGAAGATACGTTTGCACGATATGTAGAGACTTTTTTCTGGTTATACCGACAGGACAATGAATTTAAGAACAAAATTCTGAACGGTAAGGGATTTTGTCTGCATCACTTTGGAGTTCTCTGCGACAATGCAGATAAATATCTGAATGATAAAGAAAAAGCTGAGTTTTATCCTGCTGTATTTAAGCTGATGGATGAGAACTTCCAGCGTATAGAAGAAGATCTGATATGGCTGTCAGATAAATTCGATTACAGAAATAAAGATGCAGACTGGAAAAATTCCAAAGATGCACTGCAGCGCGGGATGCAGAAACTTCGCAGCGGATATCCTGCAGATCCGATATATAAAACTAAATAAATTTACTTATAACTGTAACTTAAAACAGTACCCCAAAATAAAAAATTCTCTCTTACTTCTAAGATCATGCTTATTTGTAAGAGAGAATTTTTTACAATAATTGAATCAAAATTTAACCAAATCAAACAAGTAGCGAAGCGGATGATTTTATCCGCTTGACAGTTAAAACTAACAACGAATGCAAAATAAATTTCTTAATAGTTAGCTTTAATACAAAATCACATCACAATACCATCAATTTCTACATCAGCGTCCACGTCCTGAGTATAGTCGATATCTTCATAGCGGAATCCGAACATATGGTAGAAATCTTCCCAGTAGCCGTCAATGTCACAATATTCCTTTACGTTATCTGTAGTAACTGCTTTCCAGCATTTCTTTACTTCTTCCTGAATCTCAGGTGTCAGTTCATAGTCATCCATTCGGATGAAGCCATTCTCATCTGTCTGAAAGCCTGTCGGGGTATAAAGTTTCTGAGTGAAAAGTCTGGCAATCTGCTGAATGCAGTTTTCGTGAGTTCCAGCTTTTTTCATTACTTTATAGAGGATTGCGAAATACAGTGGTACAACCGGGATTGCTGCGCTTGCCTGAGTTACAAGACCCTTATTTACTGAGATTACTGCACGGACATCCGGATGTGCGTGGTTGATTTCGGACATGGTTTTCTGTAAATGCTGTTTAGCAGTTCCGATGGTTCCATGGTAGTAAATTGGATAAGTAAGTTCCGGTCCGATATAAGAATATGCTACTGTAACTGCATTCTCAGTCAGAACATCCGCTGCTTTCAGCGCATCGATCCAGTCTGCCCAGTCTTCGCCGCCCATGACTTTTACTGTGCTTAAAACTTCTTCTTCCGTAGCTGGTCCTACTGTTTTCTCTGTGATCTCGTTGTTTCGCAGATCCAGACTCTTCTCTGTGAAAGCTTCACCTGTGGTCTTCAGACAGGAGGACCAGGTCTTTCCGTCAGCATCTGTACGTCTTGGCGCTGCCAGACTATAAACTACCAAATCTACTTTTCCCAGATCTTTTTTTATCAGTTCGATTGCTTTGTCTTTGATTTCTTTTGAAAAAGCATCTCCGTTAATGGTCTTGGCATAAGCACCTTTTTCTGCTGCCAGACGATGGAATTCTGCTGTGTTGTACCATCCCGGTGTTGCTGTTCTTTTGCCGTTTGCCTGGCGTTCAAACATGATTCCCAGTGTATCTGCACCGCAGTTTTCCAGAGCACAGATTCGAGATGCAAGACCATAGCCTGTGGAACATCCAATGATCAGTGCTTTCTTTGTTCCGTTTACTGTTCCCTGCTTACAGGCGTAAGCTGCCTGATTGCGTACACTTTCTGCGCATCCCTGTGGATGTGCGGTTGTGCAGATATATTCTCTTACTTTTGGTTCGATGATCATGACTTCTTCTCCTTGAGTTTATTTCTTTAACTAATATTGGGGGCTGATATTTTTATTAAAGATACTTCTGTCTTTAATAAAATATAGCTTTATTTAATTCTACGAATTGCAAATATTTTGAATCTCAAAATATTATAGCAGAGAAAAAGTAGAACGTAAAGTGAAAATATAGCTTTCCTTCTATGTTCTACCTTTTTTACACTCTGTTTTTGATTTCGTTTATGTTATTTGTGAAATATGTCTTTCATATTTCCTGTAACATTTCAGATATAATTGGATTCATCCGAACACTATACCTGTTTCTTATTATTTCGCAGTAGTGCTTCCGAATCCTCCATTACGGATTTCAGTAGCATCATCATCTACTGTAATTCCATATTCTACAAAAATCCCCTGCATAAATCCTGTATCTGCCGGAATAGTCAGGGTTTTGTTTTCGTTGGAATCATTTGTAATCTTTGCAAAAATATGTCCTTCATTGTCTGAGTAGAAATAATCGCTGTCAATGATGCCAACGGTATTGTTAAGCTGAAGACGATACTTAAATCCCAGACCACTTCTCGGATAACATTTCAGTACCCATTCCGGCTGCATTTCTACCCGGATTCCTGTCGGGATCTTCACTGTTTCTCCTGGTTTCAGAGTAAATTCTGCAGGTGCAAAGAAATCATATCCTGCACTTCCTGCTGTTGCTCTCTTTGGCAGACGGATAGCTTCATATACTTTCTCTGCTTCTTCCTGAGACTGTGCAAAGGTATCGATCCAGTCTGCTGTGAAGCGTTCTTTACTTACTTTATGGAATTTTGCGATTCGTTTCATCTGTTTTTCCTCTCTTTTCATACATATACAAAACAGACAGTTCAGGTACACCTGAAGCATACTTGAACTGCCTGTACATTTTTTATTTATGCAATACGACTTTTCCTTCATGAAGAGTTTTGGGAACATCGATCACTCTCTGATTGCTGGAACCTTTCCATTTCAGGGAAAGTTCTTTCTTGTCCACCTCAAATTCACCGTCTACGCAGACATCCAGATAACGCACAATCTCTTCTTTGCAGATCTCCTCCCAGAGGAAACCTGTATAAAGCCAGATTGTTTTACCAGGATATCTCTTTCTGATCTCCTTCGCAAAGGCTGTTACCTCAGTGATATTTGCCGGGTGCAGTGGATCTCCACCTGAAAAGGTAATTCCGCTCACATAATCCTTATCCAGTTCCGCAAAAATCTCCTTGCGTTCTGCCTCACCGAAAGGCAGTCCGCCGTTTGGATCCCAGGTGACAGGATTCTGGCACTCCGGACAGCAGTGATTGCATCCTGCCACCCAGAGCACTACACGAAGTCCGTCGCCATTAAGCATATCGTCCTTGGTAATATTGTGATATCTCATAATTTTTTACGCTTCTTCCGGTACATCCTTCATGCTGAAGCTGATTCTTCCCATCTTGTCTTTGCCAAGGCAGATAACCTTAACTTTATCACCAAGTGTGAGAACATCCTCAACACGATTGATTCTTTCTTTACAGATCTTGGAAATGTGTACCATTCCCTCTTTACCCGGTGCAAATTCAACGAATGCACCAAACTCTTTGATGCTGACAACTTTACCTGTAAAGATCTGTCCTGCTTCAAAATCAGTTGCAATGATCTTAACCATGTTAGCTGCCTCATCCATGCTCTTCTGATCAACTCCACAGATAGATACCGCACCTTCGTCTGTGATATCGATCTTAACACCTGTACGCTCGATGATCGTATTGATAGTCTTTCCTCTCTGACCTACAACATCACCGATCTTCTGAGGATCGATCTGAATCTGAATGATCTTCGGAGCATATTCACCTACAGTTGTACGTGGAGCTGCAATGCATTTCTCCATAACTTCTGTCAGAATATATTCTCTAGCTTCTTTTGTACGTCTGATCGCTTCTTCTACGATTGGTCTTGTCAGTCCGTGGATCTTGATATCCATCTGGATCGCTGTGATGCCGTCATGTGTTCCGGCTACCTTGAAGTCCATATCTCCGAAGAAGTCTTCAAGTCCCTGGATATCTGTCAGAACGATGTAATCATCATCTGTATCGCCTGTTACCAGACCACAGGAAATACCTGCTACCGGTTTTTTGATCGGTACACCGGCTGCCATCAGAGACATTGTGGATGCACAGATACTTGCCTGAGAAGTAGAACCATTGGATTCAAATGTCTCAGATACAGTACGGATCGCATATGGGAATTCCTCTTCGCTTGGAAGTACAGGAACTAATGCTCTCTCAGCAAGTGCACCATGTCCGATCTCACGACGTCCCGGTCCTCTGGATGGTTTTGTCTCACCTACAGAATAGGACGGGAAATTGTAGTGATGCATATATCTCTTTGAAGTTTCAAATTCGTCAAGTCCGTCAAGCTTCTGTGCTTCTGCAAGAGGAGCCAGAGTTGTGATGGTACAGATCTGTGTCTGTCCACGTGTGAACATAGCAGAACCATGTACTCTGGGGATAATATCTGTCTCTGCTGCCAGAGGACGGATCTGAGTAATGGCACGACCATCCGGACGTTTGTGGTCTTTTAAGATCATCTTGCGGACAGTCTTCTTCTGGTACTGATATACAGCCTCACCCAGAACTGCAAGCCACTCTTCCTTGTCAGCAAAAGCTTCTTTCAGTTTCTCTGTTACCTGACGGATATTTTCTTCTCTTGTCTGTTTATCGTCAGAGAATACGGCAACTTCCATTTCTGCCGGAGGTACGACCTCTTTGATCGCTGCGAAAAGTTCTTCCGGAACTGCACATGATTCGTAGCTGTGTTTCGGTTTTCCGCATTCTTCTACGATCTTATCGATAAATTTAATGATCTCCTGGTTTACTTCATGAGCTTTATAGATAGCTTCGATCATCTTGTCTTCCGGAACTTCTTTTGCGCCGGCTTCGATCATGATTACTTTCTCTCTTGTGGAAGCTACTGTAAGCTGAAGGTCAGATACATCTTTCTGTGCCATGGTAGGGTTGATGATATATTCACCATTGATCAGACCAACCTGTGTGGTAGCACACGGACCATCAAACGGAATATCGGAAATGCAGGTTGCAATAGAGGAACCAAGCATAGCCGGAATCTCCGGATTACACTCAGGATCAACAGACATAACCATGTTTACCAGTGTTACGTCGTTTCTGTAGTCCTTCGGAAACAGAGGACGCATTGGTCTGTCGATCACGCGGGAAGTAAGGATTGCATGCTCGCTTGCTTTTCCCTCTCTCTTGTTAAATCCTCCTGGGATTTTGCCTACTGCATACATTTTCTCTTCATATTCAACGCTTAACGGGAAGAAATCAATTCCTTCTCTTGGCTCTTTAGATGCTGTTGCTGTAGATAAAACAGTAGTATCGCCATAATGCATTAATGCAGCACCGTTTGCCTGTTTTGCAACACGGTTGATATCTACTGTTAAGGTTCTTCCGGCTAATTCCATGGAATAACTTTTGTACATACGTTCATTCTCCTTTTTTCATATTTGGGTTATTATATTACTTTTCAAATCTGCCCGCAGGGCTTTTCATGAAATCATTACTTATAGCAATTGCTATAAACAGGAGTCCGAAACAACTGAAAAAACTACTTTATTAATTAAAATAATCTTTTCAGTAGTCTCGGAAATAACTCCTGTCACATAACATAAAAAGGGAGGCGGATGGAAATCCGCCCCCTTCCGCATACTAAAAGGCTAT
>CAJLTE010000051.1 GCA_905209435.1 uncultured Blautia sp.
ACAAACATACACTCCTGATTTATAACGGGTTCGGTTCCCGTCGGTGCCTACTCTCTCTTTATTAAGATTTCGGGCCGCCCTCGAAAGGCCATTCAACAATCTGTTTCATACGGCTTCCCACCAGCTGCCGCTCTCTGGAATGATTCATAATTGTTTACTCTTCTTTCTCATCGGTTTTGATGTATTTACTTTACCACGCTAATGTGCATATGTCAAGACATTTATTTTTTTAGTTAGATTTTTTTACCATTCATAAACATAAACTCAAAAAAATTTCTTCTGTATCTTTTTTCTCACTGCTGGTTATTAACAGTATATTATGTTAAAATACCAAACAGAAAAATACTATTGCTGATAATCAACAATAAGTAAAAGTTCTGTATTTTCACAGATATTAGACAAAATACTTTCTCTTGAATTGCAGACTGCTGAATAATTACAACAATAAAACATACACAGAAATGAGGAATGTCATATGTCAACTACAAAAATAGTCTTTCACGGAAGTGATATTGAGAAAATATGTGAAGTTTATCATCTGAATCAAAAAGACATCGTAAAATTCGGTGCCAACGTAAATCCTCTGGGCCTTTCTGAAAATGTAAAGAAACAACTTGCCAGCCGCCTGGACATCCTGTCCTCTTATCCTGACAGAAACTACACAACTCTTCGCAGTACCATCTCAGAATATTGTAATGTTCCTGCAGAATTCATTCTCCCTGGAAACGGCTCCAGTGAATTGATTTCTCTCCTGATACAGGAACGAAACCCGAAACACACTCTGATCCTCGGACCAACCTACTCCGAATATTCCAGAGAACTCTCCTTCTCCGGCAGCACTCAGGAATACTATCACCTTCGAGAAGAAGATAACTTCGTTCTCAATGTAGACGACCTATGTCAGACTTTGGAAGAAAATTACGATTTTCTGATCATCTGCAACCCAAACAACCCAACCTCTTCTGCCATCACCAGAGAAGACCTGAGAAAACTCATCGCATTCTGCGCTGCCAAAAACATCTTCGTGATGATTGATGAAACCTACGTAGAATTCGCCCCTGACATAAATGAGATCACCGCCGTAACCCTCACTAAAGAATTTACCAACCTCATGGTACTCCGCGGCGTATCCAAATTCTACGCTGCCCCAGGTATGCGCCTCGGCTACGGAATCACCGGAAACCTGGAATTTCTCAAAAAAATAAAAGAAAAACAGGTACCATGGTCCCTGAACAGTCTCGGAGCCCTCGCCGGAGAACTCATGTTAAAAGACAAAGACTACATCCATCGCACCAGAGAACTCATCCTCTCTGAACGCAATCGTCTGCTCCATGCATTAAAAACCATCCCAGCCTACAAAACCTACCCGGCTTACGCCAACTTTATCCTCCTCAAAATCCAGAAAACAGGCCTGACCTCCTACGACGTCTTCGACGCCTGCATCCGCCAGTGCCTCATGATCCGCGACTGCTCCTCCTTCGAATGCCTCGACGGAGAATACATCCGCTTCTGCATCATGAACCCCGAAGACAACACCCACCTTCTAAACATCCTGACATCTTTATAATTAATTTAACTATTCATCAACCATTTTTTGAACTAAAACCAAATTTTTAATTGCCCCACTCCGCGTCCCCCCTGAACAAAAAAATGCCAGAAACTCCACTCTCCGAAGTTTCTGGCAATATTTTTTAATATTTTTAATTCTTAAAACTATGAATCGGCGCCGGAATTCTACCTCCACGCTGGACAAACGCATCACAGGAGAACTGATTCACCGGCATGATCGGCGCATAACCTAAAAGTCCACCGAACTCAACCACTTCACCAACTCCCTTACCAATTACCGGGATCAGACGAACCGCTGTAGTCTTCTGGTTCACCATACCAATCGCAGACTCATCCGCAATAATACCAGCAATTGTAGATGCCTTCGTATCTCCAGGAATCGCGATCATATCAAGACCAACAGAGCATACACAAGTCATCGCTTCCAGTTTCTCAATCGTCAGAGCCCCCGCATTAACTGCATCGATCATACCCTGATCCTCGCTGACCGGAATAAATGCACCACTTAAACCGCCAACTGCTGTAGAAGCCATAACTCCGCCCTTCTTAACCTGGTCATTTAACAGTGCAAGTGCTGCTGTTGTTCCCGGTGCACCTGCGTGCTCCAGACCGATCTCCTCAAGGATCTCAGCAACACTGTCACCGATAGCAGGCGTCGGAGCAAGGGACAGATCGACAATACCAAATTTAACCCCAAGACGTCTGGAAGCTTCCTGAGCAACCAGCTGACCAACACGTGTAACTTTGAAAGCAGTACGCTTGATCATTTCACAGAGAGTCTCAAAGTCTTTTCCTCTTACCTGTTCCAGAGCAGTCTTAACAACACCCGGTCCGCTGACACCTACGTTGATGATCGTATCCGCTTCTGTCACACCATGGAACGCACCAGCCATAAACGGATTATCATCCGGTGCATTGCAGAATACAACCAGCTTTGCACATCCCAGAGAATCCTGGTCTTTAGTAGCTTTCGCTGTTTCCAGAACGATCTCACCCATGAGTTTAACCGCATCCATGTTGATACCAGTACGTGTAGAACCAACGTTTACAGAACTGCAGACACGCTCGGTTTTCGCCATAGCCTGTGGGATAGACTCAATCAGAAGTTTCTCTGCCGGAGTCATACCTTTGCTTACCAGTGCAGAATAGCCGCCGATAAAATTCACACCAACAGTCTTGGCAGCTCTGTCCAGTGTTTCAGCAATTGTTACAAAATCTTCAGTAGTCTTACATGCAGCACCACCGATCAGTGCGATCGGAGTTACAGAAATTCTTTTATTTACGATCGGGATTCCATATTCAGCGGAAATCGCTTCACCTGTAGATACCAGATCTTTTGCACATGTTGTGATCTTATCATAAACTTTTTTATTTAATGTCTCGAGATCACTGTCAATACAGTCCAGAAGACTAATTCCCATTGTAATGGTACGAACATCCAGATTCTCGTGCTCGATCATTTTATTCGTTTCATTTACTTCAAAAATATTGATCATTTTAATTTTCTCCCTTGTATGTTTTCTCAGAATTACAAAGCAAGTAAAATTCGAAAGAGCTGCATTTTTCTCATACAGCTAAATCGCACAACAACTTACCTGATTTTAGCCAAGCGGATATTCGCAATCCGCTTCGCTACTTGCTCATAACCAAATAACTGCTCCGCAGTTGATTTGGTTAAATTCTGTGCATTACATTAAAGATATCTTCATGCTGACAGCGGATCACTACGCCGATCTGATCTCCAAGGGCCTCCAGTTCTTTTGCAAGAACTCCATTATCTTTCTCACATTTGCTGGCATCTGTTACCATCATCATGTTGAAGTATCCCTGTACGATGGTCTGGGAGATATCAAGAATGTTTACATTGTTGTCTGCAAGATAAGTACAAACTTTCGCGATAATTCCTACGGTGTCGTTTCCTACTACTGTGATGATTGTCTTTTTCATAAGTTCTTTGTCCTTTCTACACTGTAATTACTTCTGATATGCAATCCCTCTGTGCCACCTGAATTCTGAAATCACGCGACTTATAAGGGTTGTCACCTAAGGTTACTTCTGAACAGACGGTTTCATATGCCAGTTCCTCATAGTTATTTTCCCTGCTCAGATGTCCAAGGAAAATCCCTTTCATATTGTCATGCAGCAGCCTGCATAAAAGCCTGCCTGCATTCTCATTGGAAAGATGTCCCCTGTCTCCAAGGATTCTCTGTTTCAGATAATAGGGATATTTTCCAACCTGCAGCATACGGATGTCATGATTTGCTTCCAGAAGAAGCGCATCCAGATTCTGCAGATTACCGACTATGTACTCATTATATTTTCCAAGGTCTGTAGCAATCCCCACAGAATGCTCTCCACACTCTACCCGGTATCCTACAGGCTGTGCAGCATCATGAGGGATCGTAAAAGGATTCACTGTCAGATCATTAATCTCAAAAGGCTCATCTTCGTGTATCTCACGAAAAATCCCTTCCGGCATTTTTCCAAGATTCATGTGAGATAAAGCTTCCACAGTTCCTTCTGTCGCATAAACCGGTATCTGATGTTTCCTTGCGATCACGCCCAGACCTTTGATATGATCCGAATGTTCATGTGTAATCAAGATACCATCAATATCTTTTCCTGTCAATTCCAGAGAATTCAATCCCTGTTCTACTCTTTTTCCGCTGATGCCTACATCCACCAGAAGATGGGTATTATCTGAGCCCACATAAATACAGTTTCCGCTGCTTCCGCTGGCAATGCTACAAAGTCTCATATTTTCTGATTCCTTCCTCAATCTGCCGTCTGGTCTGTGCAAAATCTCCGTTATTTACCACAACATAGTCTGCATTTTCCCGAAAAAAAGTCTCCGGTGCCTGACTGGCAATGATACTGACTGATTTCTCTCTTGTATAACCGCGGTTCTCCATCAGTCTCCTGATACGGATCTCTTCATCCGTATGAATATACCATATCGTATCGCAAAACTCCTGATAATGATCTTCCAGAAGGAGTGCAGCTTCCACCACACATATCTTCTGTTCCTGCTGTTTCTTTACAGCTAACTGCTCTCTGATATACTGTTTCACAGCCGGATGGATGATCTGGTTTAATTTCTCCAGAAGCTCTGGATGTGAAAATACTACATCCGAAACCTGTCTGCGGTCAATAGTTTTATCATTTTTTATCACTTGTTTTCCAAACAACCGGATCACGGGTTCATAACATGACTGTCCTGGTTCCATTACCAGATGCCCGATCTCATCCGCTTTCATCACATATGCCTGATATTGCTCTTCCAGAAAATCAAGCACTGTACTCTTTCCGGCACCTACACCGCCGGTGATTCCTATTGTAATCATTTCTGCCTCTTATCTATTATTACTTTGCTTCGTACCAGTTATTCCCCTGATGCATATCCACTTCCAGTTCTACGGTAAGCTTCGCAGCCCCCTTCATCTCTTCCTCAAGGATCGCAGATACCTGCGGAATTTCTTCTTTGCAGGTCTCTATCAGAAGTTCATCGTGCACCTGAAGTACCAGACGAGATTTCAGTTGCTCATCTTTCAATCGTCTGTAAACACGGTTCATAGCAATTTTAATGATATCTGCTGCTGTTCCCTGAATTGGGGAATTCATAGCCACTCGCTCTCCAAAAGATCTCTGCATAAAATTACTCGATTTCAGTTCCGGAATCGGTCTTCGTCTGCCAAACATGGTGGTCACGTAGCCTTTCTCTTTTCCCTCTTCAACAAGTCCGTCAAGGAATCCCTTGATTCTCGGATAAGATTCAAAATATCTCTCAATATATTCTGCCGCTTCTTTTCGTGTAATACTTAAGTCCTGACTCAGTCCGAAAGAACTGATTCCATAAACGATTCCAAAATTTACTGCCTTGGCATTTCTCCGCTGCAGATCTGTTACCTGATCAAACGGCACATGAAATACCTCAGATGCTGTATGTCTATGAATGTCCTGCGCTTCTTTATACGCCTGGATCAGTTTTTCATCTCCCGACATATGCGCAAGAACCCGAAGCTCAATCTGAGAATAGTCTGCATCTAAGAATACATAGCCCTCCTCAGGCACAAAAACTTTACGGATTAAACGTCCCAGTTCCATTCGTATCGGAATATTCTGCAGATTCGGCTCTGTACTGCTGATTCTTCCTGTGGCAGTGATTGTCTGATTAAAGGTTGAATGAATCCTGCCATCCTCCCCAATCACATTCGCCAGACCGTCCGCATATGTTGATTTCAATTTTGCAAGCTGACGATATTCCAGAATATTCTTTACGATCGGATACTCGGGTGCAAGCTTCTCAAGGATGTCTGCAGCTGTAGAATAGCCGGTTTTTGTTTTCTTTCCGCCTTTAAGTCCAAGCTTTTCAAACAAAATCACTCCCATCTGCTTCGGAGAATTAATATTAAACTCTTCTCCTGCCTGCTGCCAGATCATTTTTTCCAATTCTTCGATACGAACGTTCAGTCTCTCACCGTAATTTTTCAGTTCCTCGCCCTTTACACTGATTCCCCATTTTTCCATAGAATCCAAAGTAAAAATCAGAGGAAGTTCAATCTGTGTATATACATTCCACATGCCTGTTTCTTTTAGCGCCTCACACATCTGCGCCCGGCATGCAAGTGCCGTGTATGCCATATAGCACGCCCATGATGCAAGTCCTTCCGCTCCTTCTTCCCAGGCTTTCCCTATTGTTTTCTTTCCGAGGAGTTCTTCTCTTGTCGGCAACATACGACCATCTAAGTATTCCTTTGCCATATCATCATAAGTATAAACAGATTTCAATGGATTCAAAAGATAAGCAGCCACGCCCGCGTCAAATACTGCATTCGGATCATCAAACGTAACATGCTTCAATACAGCCTTTATATCAAGCGCACAGATTACATGACTCTCTGTATTTTTCTTCACATTATATTCGGACACTTTATGGAAAAGTGTCTCCAGTTTTCCACAAAGATACGCTTCCGTGATCATTCCCTCTACAGGGATATAATAGATTTCTTCTTTACTTAACGCCAACCCTGCACCGTATACCTGTCCGTTTTCGGTAATTAGAGAAACACCTGTTGCCTTTCCATTTTCTGCTTTTTCAAACAGATTTTCACATCCCGCCAGATCTGCACATGTAAAAAATTCCTGTTCCAGAGCATCTTCCTGCACAGCTTCAGATCCAAAGCGTCCAAGCAGGTTTTTGAATTCCAATTGTCTGCAAAGCAGAAAGGCTTCTTTTGTATAAAGATTTCCCAGCTTTGCGTCTTCATAAGAGAACTCAATCGGACTGTCCGTACAGATTGTAGCTAATGCTTTACTCATCTGCGCCATATCATAATGTTCTCTCATAGATTCTCTTGCCCTGTTTGGCTTTAGTTCTTCCAGATGCTCATGTGCATTCTCAATAGTTCCGTACTCCACAATAATTTTCGTAGCGGTCTTCTCACCTACACCCGGAATTCCCGGAATATTATCGGCACTGTCACCCATTAATGCCTTTAGTTCAATGATCTGTGAAGGTGTAACCTGATATTTCTCGATAACCTGTTGTGCATGATAATCCTCTATCGTGGTTTTTCCCCTTACTGTTTTTGGCAGACGGATCAGGATTTTTTCTGTCGCAAGCTGAAGCAGGTCTCTGTCACCGGAAAGAATTGTCGCTTCCATTCCTTCCGCTTCGCTCTTCTTTGCCAGAGTTCCAAGGATATCATCTGCCTCATACCCTTCTTTTGTTACAATATTTACGCCCATTGCCGTAAGCACTTCCTTAATGAGCGGTACCTGTTCCCGCAGCTCCTCAGGCATGGGCTTGCGTGTTCCTTTATACGCATCAAACATTTTGTGACGAAAGGTCGGCGCCTTCAGGTCAAATGCCACTGTCAGATACTGAGGCTTCTCCTCCTCGATCGTACGAAAAAGGATATTCAGAAATCCATATACTGCTCCCGTATGCTTTCCCTCTGAATTTGTAAGATCAGGCAGACCATAAAAAGCCCTGTTCAGAATGCTGTGTCCGTCGATCAGTAATATTTTTTCACTCATAAAATCCTCCAGTATCTTATAAAATATGCACCGTTTCCATCATTACATAAACCAGAACCGCCGCCAGAACTGCGATCAGGAGACAAATGCTCGCTCCAAATATGAACCAGCTCAATTTCTTCTTGCGGATATATCTTCTGGATTTGCGGATATCCTGTTCCAACAAATCTTTGAAATCAAGAACCGAATTGCTGCTGTTATCATTCAGCTGCTGTGTCACTTCATGAACAATAAAATAGGTTTCCAGTTCATCATAACAGGAAGAACATTTCTCCACATGGTCAAGAAATTCCTCCAGTTCATTTACAGGGAGCTTATGTTCAATATAACTGCTCACCATTCCCTCTGCAGTACGGCAATCCATATCCATCCCCTTCTTTCCTCTATAGAAAGTATTCTGCGGTTACAGTCTGATAAAAGTAAACGCTTTATTGATGCTCACTATTACGAATTATAACCGAACTGCGTCCAATTAGCAAGAAAAAGCAACAGAAGCCGTTCTTTTGCTTCTGCTGCTTTTCTTTTGTACAGTCAATCAGATAAAAATATTCTCTTCTCTGCTCGACTGATTTTATTAACTTTATTCAATTGTTGTATCATTTGCTTCTGTGCTAATTTCAGTTTCAGCAGATGCTTCCGTTTCTGTATTCACATTCGGGACCTGTAAAGGAGCATCCAGAATTTTCATAAATTCTTCCCCTGTGATCGTCTCATTTTCATAGAGATATTTCGCAAGTTCATGAAGTTTTCCAATATTGTCCTGCAGAATCTTGAGTGCTTTCTGATGTTCCATCTTTACCAGTTCTACAACTTTTTTATCCAGAAGTGTCTGTGTCTCAAAAGAACAGCTCAGACTGGAATCTCCGCCCAGATACTGATTCGTCACATTCTCCATAGCAACCATATCAAAATCATCGCTCATACCATATCTGGTAATCATTGCTCTCGCAAGTTTGGTAGCCTGTTCAATATCATTGGATGCTCCGGTTGTAATAGAATGGAAAATCAGTTCTTCTGCAGCTCGGCCGCCAGTAAATGTGGCAATCTTATTTTCCAGTTCTTCTTTGGTCATCAGATAATGATCTCCATCATCCACCTGCATAGTATATCCAAGCGCACCTGATGTACGCGGAATAATTGTAATTTTATGAACCGGCGCGGATTCAGTCTGCTTCGCAGCAACCAGTGCATGACCGATTTCATGATAAGCAACAATAAGTTTTTCTTTATTAGAAAGTACTCTGTTCTTCTTTTGATATCCGGCAATAACTACTTCAATACTCTCTTCAAAATCTGCCTGTGTGGCAAATTTTCTGCCGTCACGAACTGCACGTAAAGCAGCTTCATTTACAATGTTAGCAAGCTCTGCACCAGAAGCTCCTGCAGCAGCTTTTGCAATATCATCAAAACGTACAGAATCAGCAATTTTAATCTTCTTTGCATGGACTTTAAGGATCTCTTCACGTCCCTTTAAATCTGGAAGTTCAACAGGAATACGTCTGTCAAAGCGTCCCGGTCGAAGAAGTGCCGGATCAAGAGAATCCGGTCTGTTAGTTGCTGCCAGAATTACAACACCCTTGGATCCATCGAAACCATCCATCTCTGTGAGCAGCTGATTCAGTGTCTGCTCACGTTCATCATTGCCGCCGGAGAATCCGGCTCCATCACGCTTCTTACCGATCGTATCAATCTCATCGATAAATACGATACATGGTGCTTTTTCATTGGCCTGTTTAAACAGATCTCGTACTTTGGCAGCACCCATACCAACAAACATCTCCACAAATTCAGAACCGGAGATGGAAAAGAAAGGTACCTCGGCCTCACCTGCTACTGCCTTTGCCAGAAGAGTTTTACCTGTACCTGGAGGGCCTACAAGGAGAGCACCTTTCGGCATGGAAGCACCAATCTCTCTATACTTCTGCGGATTATGAAGATAATCTACAATTTCTTTCAGCAGATCCTTGGCTTCATCTTCACCAGCCACATCTGAAAATTTAATTCCTGTAGATGATTTTACATATACCTTGGCATTACTTTTACCAAAGGACATCGTTCCTCCAGGACCACCGCCCATGGAACTCATCATCTTCTTGCTCAGCCAGCGGCCAAGAAGAACAAAGATTACGATCGGAAGCACATAACCAGCCAGAAGACTTACCCAGATTGATGTCTGCTGTGGTGCTGCCGCACCAAATTTCACGCCTGCATCATGCAGACGGTCAACCAGATCCGGATCGTTCATCTTTACTGTTCTGCAATAAAGTTCTTTCCCATTACTTTCTGCTACATAATAGATATAGTCCTCTTGAATCTCTACGGTTTTTACATAATTTTTCTCTACTCCTGTCAGAAATGTACTGTAGTCTGTTGTCTGAACTTTTCTTCCCTCAAGAGCAGGAAGAAGGAGTACATTCAGAAGGATGATGATCACTGCTACGATGATATAATATACATAAAGTGGTTTTCTGCCCGGCTTTTTATTATCAAGATTCATCAGCAATTCCTCCATTCGTTGTTATTAGAATGTACCATAACACTAATCTGTCTGTTTTTCAAGAATAGGCTTGCAAATTTCACAAACATTTAAGAATTATCGGAATTTTTTTAGGTTTTCATGATTCGGCAAAAAAACGGTCATACCAGAGCAGAAATGTAAATACTGTCCATATCCTGCGGCTGTCATCTGTTTTCGGATTAAAAGATTCTCTCTTTTTATAATTTTCCAGCATTTTCAGAAGTTTCTCTGTATGGAAAAAACGGTCTGCATTTTCAGAACAAAACTGTTCCTTTATGATACTGTAATAAGGTTCCTGGCGGATCCATGTACGGATTGGAACAGGAAATCCCAGTTTTTTCTTCTGTGCTGTGTCTTTTCGTACTTTTTTCTGTGCAGCTTCACGGAAAAGCACTTTTGTCTTTGGAGGAGAAACTTTCTCATTTAAGGGCAATGTTGAAGCAAAATCCCATACATTTTTATCCAGAAATGGAACTCTGACTTCTACGGAATGAGCCATTCCCATTTTATCTCCTTTCATGAGAATATCATGAACAAGCCATAAATGGAGATCCGTATACTGCATTTTTGTCACAGGATCCTGACTTTTTACCTGCGCATACAAAGGAGCTGTAACGTCCCTGATCCGAAGTCCGATTTTCCGTTTCAACAGTTTATCTGCCTGACGCTCGGAAAATACGTTTGTCGCATTGCAATGGTATCTCTCTTCCAGAGTTTTGCCATGGCGGATCAGAAAACCTCTCCCCGGCAGTCCCTGAGGAAGAAAGTTTTCTGCAATCTGTCCAAGTCTGCGGCGCAACACCAGAGGAATCTTATCAAATCCAGTATACTGTAATGGCTCACAGTAAATATTATACCCGCCGAACAACTCGTCACTGCCTTCTCCTGAAAACACAACTTTTACATCTCTGGCAGCTTCTCTGCTCAGAAAATACAGTCCTGCAACTGACGGATCTGCTACTGGTTCATCCATATAATACTGAATATCAGACAACGCTCCCCAGTATTCTTCTGCTGAAATCTTTTTCCCTCTGTTCTGAATTTCTGCTTCTTCTGCAAAGCTGCGTGCTTCGTCCAGTTCTGAGCTTCCTTCTCCTTCAAATCCCACAGTATAGGTATGTTTTACCTTACCTTCTACCGCCAGATAGCTGGAATCTACACCGCTGGATAAATAAGAACCTATCTCCACATCACCTGTCTGATGCGCCTGCACAGATTCTTCCAGTATTTTTTCCATTTTATCCAGCATATGCTGATGGCTTCCGGACCCATCCGGGCAGAAATCAAACGGATGATAGCAGACTTTTCTGACATTTTCCCCATCAAAGATAAAATAATGTGCAGGTGGGAGACAATATACATTCTTAAAAAAAGTTTCATCTGTAGGCACAAACTGGAAAGTAAGATATAGGCGTAAAACTTCTTCATTTAGTTCCTTATGAAACGCAGGGTGTTCCAGCATAGCTTTTATTTCAGATGCAAAAAGAACAGTGTCTCCCATTTTACTGTAATAAAAAGGTTTGATTCCAAACATATCCCTTGCACCAAAAAGCTTTTTCTTTTTTCTATCCCAGATTATAAATGCAAACATACCTCTTAATTTCTCCGGCAGTTTCTCTCCCCATTCTTCGTATCCATGAAGAAGCACTTCTGAATCTGTATGAGATTTAAACCTGTGTCCTGCTGCAATCAGTTCCGGCATCAGTTCCCTGTAATTATAAATTTCACCATTGTATACCAGTACCAGGCTTCTGTCCTCATTAAACATAGGCTGATTTCCATGTTCACTCAGATCCACAATACTCAGTCTTCGAAATCCCAGCGCAATATCTTCATCCAGATACTTTCCCTCACTATCAGGCCCCCGATGCACAATTGTTCTGAGCATATTCTGCAAAATTTCTTCTTTTTCCTTTTCCTGCCCGTAAAATCCGGCAAACCCACACATGTGTTTTCCTCCTATGTAACCACATTCTCTTTTTGATTAAAGGCATAATAACAGACCTGTCTCTTTTATCTGTAATCTATATATCACAATTATTTCACAGTTTTGTACCATTTTCCTGTAGTGGACAGATCAGACGTCTTAAAATTACCGGTACGCGTACTGCTGCTTTTTAACAGAGAACAGCTTTCTGCTTTATTACTCAGGCTCCAGCAGACATAGCTTATCTTATTTTTTCTTAGAAATGAGATCCATTTATCAGCTTCTGTTTTATCGATATGTCCATTACCTGAACTTTCAGAAACGCCAAATTCGCTTACGAAAACGGGAAGTCCCCTGTCAATTGCAGCCTGTACCTTTTTTCTGTACTGTGAACCATGGGTTGCGGCATAAAAATGGAAAGTATACATAATATTAGAATAGCCTTTAACAGGACTTTTGGCTGCAGTGTCCACATCCTGAGACCATGTCGGCGTTCCTACAAGAATAATATTCTTTTTATCATAGGTTCTGATTGTCTTGGTCACCGCAGCAGCATAACTTTTTACTGTGGACCAGGAAGTTTCTCCATTAGGTTCATTGCAGATCTCATAAAAAATATTTTTCTGATTTTTATATTTTTTTGCCATATATTTAAAGAATGAGATAGCTTCTTTCTGATGTTTCTTCGGTGTCCGGTCATTTAAAACATGCCAGTCTATAATCACATACATTCCCAGTTCTGTAGCATAGCGAACGCCTTTATCAATCAGCTTTTTCAGTTCCGCCTGATTTCCTCCCGAACAGTAACCATTATATTCCTCAGTATACATGGCAAGCCGGATGCAGTTTACACCCCAGTCATCTCTTAATGACTTAAACGCTGATTTATTTACATACTGTGGAAACCAGTTGATTCCATGCGTACTGACACCTTTCAGGATCACTGTTTTTCCATTGGAGTTCACCAGTCTGGTTCCCTTTACACTGAGACGCCCATTCCTCTGCAATGGTGTAGATGCTGCTGAAGTCACATTTACCTGAGCCATACACAGCACGCAACACAACAACATACAAATCCTCTGAAAAATTCTTTTTCTTTTCATATCTTTTTTCCTCCTTTTTCAAAAATAAAAAAAACTCTTGCCATTTTCTGTAATCCATGCTATCATAATATATGTTTCGTGCCGGCATGTCGGAATTGGCAGACGAGGCAGACTCAAAATCTGTTGTGGGCAACTACGTGCGGGTTCAAGTCCCGCTGCCGGCAGTCAATTTTCTAAAAAGGAGAGCAGGAAAAATCCGGCTCTCCTTTCATTTATTTTATCATAAAAATATCAGATATCCTACTTTTTCACAAGATAATTTTCAAAAATAATAAAATCCAGGCCCCATCGTTTATACAAATTAGCTATATTAGCATCTTTAAACAACCAGCCAGTTACAGCTATACCTTTTTTATGTGCATTTCTGATATCCTGTAAACTAATAAAATTGTAAGGAACACTGATGTCCAGTTTATATTTCTGACATTGTTTCAGCTCTGCATCCGTAAAGGCTGTACTTCGTATTCATTGCATTCTGTTTGTAACGCCAAGACTCCTCAGATCTGTCAGATATTTTTTATGAAAAGAAGTCACTACTGCAGGTTTTAAGGAATGTTTGAGTATATTACAGAACATTTCTTTTCCCTCTTCTGTACGGACTTCTTTTAATTCAATCACCGGCGTAATTCCATACTTATTGCAGCATTGTATATATTCTTCAAATGAAGGAATGAAACATCCTGGATATTCTGATATATTGGCGCCATGTATAACAGGATACTGTCGTATTTCTTCATAAGTCATATCCTTGATTTCTTTATCTACTCCACATACACGAAAAAGCGATGAATCATGGGAAATTACAAATCTGCCGTCTTTTGTCTCCCGCACATCCGTTTCCACATATGACACACCCCGTTTTCCTGCTTCTTCAAAAGCAGGGATGGTATTTTCAGGAGCAAATGCAGACTCTCCCCTGTGTATAATATATTTCGTATTTTTTTCCAGTGAATGTTCAGCTTTTGCTGCAGAATCTGATACGTAAACAGTACTTTTTGCTGTTATCTTCCTGCCTCCGACAACAGTCACCGTAATTACTGCCTTTCCTACCGCCTTTGCGCAGATCTTTCCTGATGAATCCACAGATACAATTTTCGTGTTGTCAGAAGTATATACCACTTTGTTAGCTTTTGCATCAAGTGGATAAATCCTGACATTCCAGTTTATTTTCTGACCTTTCTTTATAAAAATTTCATCCTCTGTTACAACATTCTCCACAGGAGAAACAATTGTAACCTTAATTCTTGATACATATTTGTATTTTCCATATGAAGTACAGGTAATTGTGACCCTTCCTTTTTTCAACGGAGTCAGTTTTCCTTTTGCTGACACAACAGCAGTTAATCTGTCCGAAGATGTATAGGTAATATTTCTGCCCTGATTACGTGGTTTTAATGTAATGATATCTTTCGTCGTGATCACCGTTTGATTCCCATATTTCAAAAACGGGACGCTGGCTGTTTTTACTGTATCTGCGCCCCACATTGTTACAGCCGATACCAGAATCCACAAAATTCCTGTCATCACCACACAGATTATAGTTTTTTTCTTTATTTTCTTCATAAGCACCCCGTTCTTATCGTTCATCCCTCATATGCCATTCCTGATCTGCATCTTTTATTTCCGGTATATTTTTAAACACTTCACAGTCCTGATCACATCCGTCTTTGATACATGGACAGACCATCTTCACTTTTCTGAAATGTCCGGGAACTCCCTCATACTGTACACTCCACAAACCATTATAATGTAGTTGTTTGCATAGTCCCGTTTCATATTCGTATTTAATCATATATAAACTTCCCTTTTCTCATAACATCAAAGGAAAGACGCCAATCCTGCATTTTTCCATCAGATCAGCGTCTTCCATCTTATACATATTCTTATACATATTATGATGTCAGCAGCAAAAAGTATTCCGCTTCTGATATCATTTTATTTCATATCTTCCAGTAATTTCTCATAAATCGGGAAGCAGTCAAATGTTGCGAAATAATCCTTTGGTGTCTCAGCACGGCGGATCATCTCGAAGCTTCCATCCTCATGAAGAAGGATCTCTGAAGATTTCAGTTTACCATTATAGTTATATCCCATAGCAAAACCATGAGCTCCTGTGTCATGGATCACAAGAAGATCTCCCATATCTACCTTCGGCAGATAACGGTCAATAGCAAATTTATCATTATTCTCACAGAGAGAACCAGTTACATCATATTTGTGATCACATGGCTGATCTTCTTTTCCCATAACAGTAATGTGATGATAAGCACCGTACATTGCAGGACGCATCAGATTAACCGCACACGCATCTACACCGATGTACTCTTTGTGTGTATGTTTCTCATGGATCGCCTTAGTTACCAGGCAGCCATACGGTCCCATCATGAAACGACCCATCTCTGTGTAAATGGCAACATCACCCATTCCTGCCGGAACAAGAACTTCCTCGTAAACTTTGCGGACACCCTCACCGATCTCTCTGATATCGTTCGGAGTCTGGTCTGGTTTGTAAGCGATTCCGACACCACCGGAAAGGTTGATAAACTTCACATGGGCACCTGTCTCTTTCTGAAGTTTCACTGCCAGCTCAAACATCTCTTTTGCTAACATTGGATAGTACTCATTTGTCACTGTATTGCTTGCAAGAAATGCATGGATACCAAATTCTTCAGCACCTTTTGCTTTCAGAGTCTTGAATGCTTCAAAAATCTGCTCGGTAGTCATACCATATTTTGCATCTCCAGGGTTATCCATGATATCATTGCTGATCTTGAATACTCCGCCCGGATTGTAACGGCAGCTGATCACTTTTGGGATATATCCGACAGCTCTCTCTACACTTTCAATATGAGTGATATCATCAAGGTTGATGATTCCACCAATCTCATTTGCATATTTAAACTCTTCTTCCGGTGTATCATTGGAAGAGAACATGATGTCACCCTCTTTGCATCCGATTGCTTTGGACATCATCAGTTCTGTCATGGAAGAGCAGTCACATCCGCATCCATACTCCTGAAGAATTTTGATCAGAAATGGATTCGGAGTTGCTTTTACAGCGAAGAATTCTTTGAAACCTTTGTTCCATGCAAATGCTTCTTTTACTGCTCTGGCATTCTCACGGATGCCTTTTTCATCATAAAGATGAAAAGGTGTAGGAAACTGTTCGTTAATCTCCTGGAGTTTCTCCAGGGTGACAAATGGTACTTTTTTCATAATAATCTTCTCTCCTCTTACTTCTTGTGTATATGTGTATATAAATGATCCTGACAGTACTCATAGTTTCCGTTACATTTAGAACAGAAACGGAATTCCAGATTCGGATCATCTTTCTCTGTACGGCCACAGACTGCACATTTGTGCTTCGTCACTTCCCCTGACTTGCTGCCACCCGGGAAGGGAACGGTCTTACTTTCTCCCATTGCTCTCTTAAACTGATTTCTGCGATGGATTTCCTTCGGATTGTATCTGTTAAGATTTCTTGTACCAAGGAAGAAAATGATAAAGTTCAGTAAGGATGCGATGATCGGCAGTGCCATAAACCATGCTCCTCCCATAAAATATCTGACAATATCATATACCACAAGAGCAGCATATACAATCGCCATCCACTTCATCTTGATCGGGATTACAAAGTACAGTAAAACCTTCATATCCGGATATGTCAGCGCATATGCCAGAAAAATAGATAAACTGATATAATACGTTGAAAACTGTGATCCATTCAGATAAGCATCTAACACTCCACCTGTGATAAAATACAAAATAAACGCAGAAATTACTGTAAAAATCATTCCAGATAAAATATATACAGTAAATCTGAATGATCCCCATGTACGTTCCAGCGATGCACTGATCGGATAATAAAAGAACAATATCGCAATCACAAACCATAAAGCAGATGACGTACTCGGCGGATAAATAATCCATGTAACAAGTCTCCATATCTGACCATGCAGGATTTCAGAGACATTCAAACTCAACATGGAAAGAGCCCCCGGATTAATATACATCAATGCATATCCCAGTACATAACTTACAATAATATAAATCGTAAGATTCTCAATCCCGCGATTTCCAAATTTTCGTTCCAGTTTGTCAATAAATTTCATAAATCTCCTTTTCTCACAAAATGCTATTCGTTCTTTCGTTACAGCGGATATCCACAATCTGCTTTCTCTGCGTAATTCTGCACCGAATAACTGCTTCTCAGTTCAGCTGCAAAATCAGAAAAACTTCTTCCTGGAAAGAAATATCGCTGCAATGATACTTGCCACTACAGAAAGGATGATAACGATAAGAAATCCCCATGGTGTCCTGGAAAACGGCATTCCTGCAGCACTCAGGTTCATACCATACGCACTGAAAACAATAGTCGGAATACTCATAACAATGGTAATAACAGCCAGAACCTTCATGACAATGTTCAGGTTATTGGAAATAACTGACGCAAAAGTTCCCATCATACTGCTGAGGATACCACTGTAAATATTAGCCATCTCAATGGCCTGCTTGTTCTCAATGATAACATCCTCCAGAAGCTCTGTATCCTCCGGATATTTCTTGATACTCTCCACCTTCAGAAGTTTCTCCAGAACCATCTCATTGGAACGCAGAGATGTGGTAAAGTATACCAGTGATTTCTCCAGTTCCAGAAGTTCCATCAATTCCTGATTTCTTGTAGACAGATGAAGTTTCTCCTCAATCTGCTCGCTCTTCTTATCTATAATACGCAGATATCTCAGATACATGCTGGCATTACGGTACAAAATCTGCAGAATAAATCTGGTTTTCATATAGGTAAAAAAGTTTCTTACCCTGCCTTCCATAAATCTTGTCAGAACCTGTGTGTCTTCCAGACATACAGTAAAGATCATCTTCTGAGTCACGATAATACCAAGAGGAATGGTCACATACCAGTCCTTCTCGTTACGTTCTTCAATCGCAGGTACATCTGCAAGGATAAGGGTATAATTGTCCTCCACTTCTATACGGGAACGCTCTTCCTCATCCAAAGGTGCGCGCAAATCGTCCACCTCTATCCCAAACTGCTCGGAAATTTCAAAAATTTCTGTTGCCGTAGGATTCGTCAGTGCAATCCAACAGCCCTCCTGTGGTTCCTGTATTTCATGGATAGCGCCATCGATTGTCTTAAAAATCCTTACCACGATCCACACTTCCCTTCTTTTTCTCGATTTCCCCTCAAATAAATCTGCAACTATTCAGAGCTTCTGCAAGAGATTACTGAACAGTTACGTTTACTCTTTATTTTCACAAAGACTCAAATATCATTATAATTTGAACATGAATTTTTGTCAATTCCAATGCTTTCGGTTTACAAAACTTTTACACTTCGCTATAATAAAGTAGTATTTATTTATAAAAGTCCCGTAAGGTGGGGCGTACAGATTGTGGGAATGATTTTCCAAACACGCTCTAACTACGGCAACTGAATTCAGGTGAAATATCCCGCAAAGTGGGGCGTGCAGATTGTGGGAATGATTTTTCAGACACGCTCTAATACAATAACAGGAAAGGATACAAATCATATGAGCCAGTCATCATTTGGAAATAAATTTAAGGTAACCACCTGGGGAGAATCCCACGGAAAAGCTCTCGGAGCTGTGATAGACGGATGCCCGGCAGGCCTTCCTCTCTGTGAAGAGGACATTCAGAAATTCCTCGACAGAAGGAAACCCGGACAGAGCAGATACACCACCGCCCGTAAAGAAGGAGATCTGGTAGAAATCCTCTCAGGTGTCTTTGAGGGCAAAACCACCGGAACTCCAATTTCTCTGATGGTAAGAAATACAGATCAGCGCTCCAGAGACTACGGAAATATCGCATACTCCTATCGTCCCGGACATGCAGACTATACTTTTGACCAAAAATACGGATTCCGCGACTACAGAGGCGGTGGACGTTCTTCAGGGCGGGAAACCATCGGAAGAGTTGCAGCAGGTGCCATTGCTTCTAAAATATTAGAAGAACTTGGCATTTCAATCTGCACCTATACCAGATCTATCGGACCTGTTGAAATTGCTTCTTTTAATAAAGAAGAAATCCATCAGAATGCATTTTATATGCCGGACGCACAGGCAGCAGTGAAGGCCGGTGAATATCTGGAAGAATGTATGAAGAATCAGGACAGTGCAGGCGGCGTGATCGAATGTCGTATTACCGGAACACCTGCCGGACTTGGCGAGCCAGTCTTTGACAAGCTCAGTGCTCTTCTTGCCCACGCCCTGATGTCCATCGGTGCAGTCAAGGCTGTTGAAATCGGTGACGGCATTGCAGTGACTTCCTCAAACGGTTCCACTGACAATGATGGATTCACAGTCAAAGACGGTGAAATCATCAAAACCTCCAACCACGCAGGCGGAATCATGGGAGGAATCAGTGACGGCAGTGAAATCATACTTCGTGCCCATATCAAGCCAACCCCATCCATCAGCCAGCCGCAGCAGACCGTAACCAAAGATAAAGAACCTCTTTCTCTGGAAATCCATGGCCGACATGATCCGGTCATTGTCCCAAGAGCAGTGGTTGTGGTAGAATCTATGGCAGCAATCACACTGGCGGATGCGCTCTTTGTCAATATGAGTTCCCAGATGGATAAGGTTCGGGATTTTTATCGGAAATAATTCCAATTAATCCACGCAAAAATACCTTCACTTGAATTCTGAGCTGATCTCAGTTTCAAATGAAGGTATTTTATTATCTGCCTATATTGCTGATTCTATGTAACGAATCTGTTATTCTTCCGGAACCGGCCAGATTCTGATACAGTTTGGCTCTGTAATCTTAATCGGCTTGCCGTTCATCACAATAATATTCTTCTCATAATCCACTGTAAAAGTAGTCAGTGTATTACTTGCATGATTAGCCAGCACCAGATGCTTATCATCCGGTAAAAGCACCAGATCTTTCGGATATTCACCACTGATCGGAAGTGTAAACTTCCTTGTCAGCATACCAGTCTCCTCATCACGCTCAAACATGGAAACTGTATCCTCACCTGCTGTTGTACAGAAAAGATGCTTGCCATCATTTGCAAGAGAAAGACCGGACGCTGCATTATGTGTATCATGAACATCCTTCTTCGCACTTGTCTCAATCGTCTGGATCAGTTCAAACGCCGGAACCTTACCGCTTCCATCATATTTGTAAGCCCTGATCTCATTACTGAGTTCAAAGAGAATATAAGCAAACTTACCATCATCGCTAAAACGAATGATACGCGGGCCGCTCTCTCTCGGACATCTCAGGATGTCTACCAGTTCCAGCTTATTGCGCAATTTGTTGACACGGTAAATCTTCACCTGATCAATTCCGTTATCTACTGCACAGAGATATTTATTATCCGGAGTCGGACGAACACAGTTCACATGGGGACGGAAGTTACGCTCTGCAACACTTCCGAGTCCTGTATGGAATACGCCATCCATCAGGCTTCCAAGTCTGCCGTCCTTATGAGTATGTACAACAGTCACCTTACCGTCATGATATCCGGCAACATAAAGATACTTACCGTCAACATCTGTAGAAAGGAAACAGCCTCTCATTCCATCAATATTTACACTGTTGATACGTGACAGATCACCATTCTTATCACGCTCAAACACCGCAACTCCCTCATCCTCAATAGAATAGAGATACTTACCATTCTTTGAAACAGCCGTGTGGGACGCATTACTTACCTCAACACTACTGCGCTCTGTAAGAGTACCATTCTCCACATCAACATCATAAACATGAATTCCCTGTCTGGAAGAGCCATGTGTATAACAGCCCACATAAGCTACATATTTCTTCTCACTCATAATGCTTCTTGCCTCCTGCTGTCCTTTTCAATACATCATCAACCAAATAACTATACATCATTCCTGACTCCCAGCTGTTCAATCCCCGATGTACTAATCTTCTGCCCATTTATTCTGGCCGGCACCACCATATGATGTCGATATTATAGCACATTTTGCCAATACTCACAATACAGCGCATCCCATTTTTATGTATTTTTCCAAATCCAAAGTTTCACCATTCTAACATTTATTTTTCAAACAACCCATATCAAGCCAAAAATCATTCGCATTCACCACTCACTTAATTCAAGTCAAGCGGATAATCAACAATCCCAGCCTTTCCTTACAAAACCCAGCCTGGCAGAAAAATAGTTTGTTTCAGGTGCATTTGCAGGATACATAGATATTCTTAGTCAGCAAAAATCTGCGTTATGAGCCAAATGACACACTGTCTGAGCCGCAGGCGAGTTTGTGTCATTTAGCTCATGCTTTTAGCAGATTTTTGGTGGCTTAGAATATCTTAGTATCCGAAACCGCACCTGAAACAAACTATTTTTCTGCCAGGCGTCCCTTTCTCAATCAAAAAACTGCTGTCTCTTTCTCAGAAACAGCAGTCCCTTTTCCAAATCTTATTTAAAGCAATTCCCAACAGCCTCAAGCGTCCTGTCAATAATTTCATCCGTATGAGCCACAGAAAGGAACATAGCCTCAAACTGAGACGGTGCCAGATGAATCCCCTGTGCCAGCATTCCCTTAAAATACTCAGAAAACGCCTTAATATCTGCACTCTTAGCAGAAGTATAATCCACAACCTCCTGCTCCGTAAAGAACAGACTGCCCAGAGAAGACGCATGATTCACATGATAAGGAAGACCTTTCTCAGCCAGAATCTTCTCCATTCCGCCGTAAAGTCTCTCCCCTTTCTTCTCCAGATCCTTATAAATCTCCTGATGGTCATACAGATACTTCAGCTGAGTCAGTCCTGCGGCCATAGCAATCGGATTACCGCTTAAAGTACCGGCCTGATAAACCTTACCGACCGGAGAAACCAGTTCCATGATCTCTCTTCTTCCGCCATAAGCACCAACCGGCATACCTGCACCAATGATCTTACCATAAGTAACCAGATCCGGTTTCACTCCAAAATACTCAGCAGCACCGCCGAAAGCCAGACGGAAACCAGTGATAACCTCATCAAATATAAGAAGTGCACCATACTCATCGCAAAGTTTTCTAAGACCTTCAAGAAATCCTTTCTTAGGAGGAACTACACCCATGTTGGCTCCTACAGCCTCAACGATAACTGCAGCAGTCTGGCCGTCAGCCTGCTCCATCAGTGCACGTACACTGTCCAGATCATTATAAACAGCAG
>CAJLTE010000052.1 GCA_905209435.1 uncultured Blautia sp.
TGTTTGTTGTACCTAAGTCAATACCAATGATTTTTCCCATAATCTTGTTCCTCCTAATTTATTCTCAATTCATTTTGATATATTCTAATTTATTAGTTGGCTACTTTTACCATACTGTGGCGAACTACGAAATCCTTATAAGTATATCCTTTCTGGAATTCTTCTACCACAATATTCTCACCAGCTTCTTCGTCCTCCACATGCATCACTGCGTTGTGGAAGTTCGGATCAAATTCCTTACCGACTGCTTCGATCGGTTTCACACCCAGCTCATCTAATGTAGTGATCAGCTGTTTGTAGATCATCTTCATGCCATCTGCGAAGGAATCTCCTTCAGGTGCCTGTGCAAGACCTCTCTCAAAGTTATCCACAACCGGAAGGATCTTCTCAACGATGTCCTTGGCTCCGATAATGTACATGCTGGATTTCTCTTTCTCCGTTCTCTTACGGAAGTTATCGAACTCAGCCATGTTTCGTTTCAGTCTGTCTGTAAGATCTTCAATCTGCTGTTCAAATTTATCTTTCTCTTTTTTCTTCTTGCCGAAGAAAGAAGTTTTGGATTTGCTGTCTTTCTTGTCATCCTGGGAAGCTTCCTCGTCTCCATCCTCTACCGGGATTTCCTCTGTTTCTGCTTCACCATTCTCTACAACTTCAGGTTCATCCTCAACAGTTTCTTCTGTTACAGGAGTCTCTGTTGTTTCCTCTTCCTGAGCTGTGTTCTTTGTTTCTTCTGACACTCTTTATTACCGCCTTTCTAACTCTCTTTCTTAATCAGTTCGTCCAGCTGGACTTTCAAAGCCTTCAGGCTGTCAACTACGTTTGCATAATCCATACGCTTGGGACCGATGATACCGATGGTACCATGCATTCCTTTTCCAAGTTCGTAAGTGGCTGTGACTACACTGCAGTCTTTCATGGTCTGCACCGGCATCTCATCACCAATGTACACCTGAATTCCTGTGTTCTCGGTATCAGACATTCTCTCTTTCACCAGGTCTACCAGATCCTGCTTCTCTTCAAATGCTGAAATCAACTCACTCGCCTTACTTGTATCTGCAAGCTCCGGATACTTGAAAATGTTTGTTGCTCCTGAAGTATATATCTGCATATCGTCTTCGTCCACCTGAATGGTATCTGCCACTGCATCAAGGACTGTACCGACTACGGAACTGTGGACACCTGCCTGTTCTTTTAGGCGGGCGATCATTCCGAGGTTGATGTCCTGGATTGGAACACCATTTAAGTTGGTGTTGAGAAGAAGATTTAATTTCAGGATTGTCTGATCGTCCATCTCCTCATCCAGATTGATGATCTGGTTTCGGATGACGTTGTTATCACTCACTACTACTGCTACAAGCTGAAGCGGTGTTACGCGGGAAAGCTGGATAAATTTAATCTTGCTTCCGCTGTACTGTGGTACGGAAATCATCGTTGCATAGTTGGTATTGGAGGCGAGTACCTTCGCTACCTGCTTAAGCATCTTATCCAGTTTATCGGTCTTCTCGATCATGAGATCTCTGATTTCCTGGACCTCTGACTCCTTTTCTTTCATCAGCTCGTCTACATAGAGGCGATAACCCTTATCAGAAGGAATTCTTCCGGCTGAGGTGTGAGGCTGTACGATATATCCCATATCTGTCAGATCTGACATCTCGTTCCGGATGGTGGCAGAGCTTACATTTAAATCTGCAAACTTGGAAATGGTTCGGGAACCGACTGGTTCGCCTGTTTCCATGTAGGTTTTGATGATGGCTTTTAGTATTTTCCTTTTTCGATCATCTAATTCCTGATCCATGAAATTCCACTCCTTTACTGCCTTTGTTTTGGTTGTTAGCACTCAACTATCAGGAGTGCTAACACCTTATGTTCATAAGATAGCACTGTTGGTTGGGTTTGTCAATATTATTTTGTGAATTTTTTGTTATTTCATAACAATATTGTTTATTTCAGTTTGGAAAAAGGGACGCGAGGAGAAGTTGTTTGGGGCGGGTGCGGTTTCGGACGCTAAGAGATACTAAGTCCTCAGGAATCTGCTAAAGGCATGAGCCGTCTTGTCAAACTCGCTCCGTTGCAAACTTCGCTCAGACAGTGATGCAGACGGCTCATAACGCAGATTTCTGAGAACTAAGTATCTCTAAGCATCCTGCAAATGCACCCGCCCCAAACAACTTCTCCTCGCTGGGTTTTCAATGTAGAAATGTATAGATGATAAAGTTCAAATTTATCGTTAATAACCTATTTGATAGATATAAAGACTAGTACATCATTTCGTAAATAACTATACCAATCGCGCAGGATACGGATTCGAGTGTGCAGATGAAAAAGTCTCACTAAAAAGAATTTAAATATAAATCCCTGCTTATAATTTATCGCCTAGTACAAGTAAGTCCCACTGTTTATTGCTTTTTGCAATTGAAGCAGGGAACTTACTTAATTCGGTTAAATTACTCAGCAGGGATTTTACTTGCTTGATTAAATATTATTTGTCGAGATCGTCGAGGTTCTTTTTCAGTTCGATCATCTTGTCGCGGAGTTCTGCGGCCTGTTCGAAGTTGAGGTCTGCGGCTGCGGCGCGCATTTGTTTTTCTACCTTGGCGATGAGTTTGGTGAGTTCTTTGCGGTTCATGGATTCTGGATCTTTTTCCAGTTTCATTTCGGTTTCGGCTACTGCTTTGGAGACGGCTATGAGGTCGCGGACCGCTTTTTTGATGGTTGTCGGGGTGATTCCGTGTTCTTTGTTGTAGGCTTCCTGGATGGCGCGTCGGCGTTCGGTTTCGTCAATGGCTTTGCGCATGGAGTCGGTCATGTTGTCGGCGTACATGAGAACATGGCCTTCGCTGTTTCGGGCGGCTCGTCCGATGGTCTGGATAAGGGAGGTCTCGGAACGGAGGAAGCCTTCTTTGTCTGCGTCAAGGATTGCTACCAGAGTAATCTCCGGGATGTCGAGGCCTTCTCGGAGGAGGTTGATGCCTACCAGTACGTCAAAGACATCGAGACGCATGTCACGGATGATCTGGGCACGTTCGAGGGTGTCGATATCGGAATGGAGGTAGCGGACGCGGATTCCTACGTCTTTCATGTATTCTGTCAGGTCTTCTGCCATTCGTTTGGTAAGGGTAGTGATCAGGACTTTGTGTTTCTTGGCAATTTCCTTGTTTACTTCGCCTACAAGGTCGTCGATCTGGCCTTCGATCGGACGGACTTCTACTTTCGGGTCAAGGAGGCCGGTCGGGCGGATGATCTGTTCGGCACGAAGAAGTTCGTGTTCGTATTCATATTGTCCCGGTGTTGCGGATACGAACATGACCTGATCCAGTTTGGATTCGAATTCTTCGAAACTTAGTGGACGGTTGTCTTTGGCAGATGGCAGGCGGAAGCCGTAATCTACCAGGGTCTGTTTTCTGCTCTGGTCACCGGCGTACATTCCACCTACCTGTGGGACGGTCATATGAGACTCATCTATAATAAGAAGAAAGTCATCTCCAAAGTAGTCCATCAGCGTGTATGGAGGCTCGCCTGGTTTGAGTCCGGAGAGGTGTCTGGAGTAATTTTCGATTCCGGAACAGAAGCCAGTCTCTTTCATCATTTCGATATCAAAGTTTGTTCTTTCGGAAATACGCTGGGCTTCCAGAAGCTTGTCTTCGCTCTTGAAGTATTCTACCTGTTCTTTCAGTTCTTCTTCGATTGCCACTGCTGCTCTCTGAATCTGTTCCATAGGAACAACGTAATGGGATGCTGGGAAGATTCCTACATGTTGGTTCACACATTTGATTTCGCCGGTAAGCACGTCGATATCTGTGATCCTGTCTATTTCGTCGCCAAAGAATTCTACGCGGACTGCTCGGTCTGAGTAGTTGGCAGGGAAGATTTCCAGAGTATCGCCGTGAACTCTGAAGGTACCGCGGTGAAAATCCATGTCATTTCTTGTGTACTGGATATCTACAAGCTGACGGATTACTTCGTCTCTGTCTTTGATCATTCCAGGTCTGAGTGAAATCATCATGTCCTGGAAGTCTTTTGGCGAACCTAATCCATAGATACAGGATACAGAAGAAACGATAATTACATCTTTTCGCTCAGACATAGCTGCTGTTGCAGAAAGACGTAGTTTGTCAATCTCATCATTAACTGCTGAGTCTTTTGCAATGTAGGTGTCTGTAGATGGGACATAGGCCTCCGGCTGATAGTAATCATAATAGGAAACGAAATATTCTACAGCGTTCTCAGGAAAGAATTCTTTCATCTCACCGTAGAGCTGGCCTGCTAAGGTTTTGTTGTGAGCAAGGATGAGAGTTGGTTTGTTTAACTGCTGGATGACATTTGCCATGGTAAATGTTTTACCGGAACCTGTGACACCTAATAAAGTTTCAAACTGATTGCCTTCTTTAAAGCCCTTGACAAGACGTTCTATTGCCTGCGGCTGGTCACCGGTGGGCTGGTATTCTGAGTGTAATTTAAAATGGTCCATATACATATTCTCCTAAATAGTTCTATTTCATTAGAATTTCCAGATATCATAATTATTTTCTTTTTTTAGGTCTAAATTAATTTCGGAGACAATGTTTCCTGAAATCAAGTGAATAAAATCATTCGCTTCGCTACATGGCTCTGCACCAAATATCTGCTCCGAATTTATCACAAAGAACTTGTACTTCTCCTGATACAAGCAATTCCCCACTCACTGCTTATTGCTTTTCGCAATTGAAGCAGGGAACTTACTTGATTTGGTTAAACATTTCTATATTATTTTTACTACCAGTACAGTATATCATCCACAACAAAAAAAGTACAGAACTCTCGAATGTTTGTTCTGTACTTTTCACGTTCTATTTATTGTTTTCCTTTTTCAACATTACTATATTTCTCAGTTCTAACCTCTTCCAGCTCTACATCTGAATCCGGTCGAAAATCTCCTCTTTCATCCGATCATTTTCCTGCTTAACATCAACTGTTGAAAATACAGGCATTGTACCATATCCGCCTGATAAAAACTCGTCCAGACCAGACTGTGTAACGTCCTCAAACTGATCTGGAAATTGTTTCCGGTATTGTTGTAAATAAGTAAAATATACAGAACGTATCATAATACCTGACCTCCTTGCCAAGAAGCTGTTTGTTTTAATTCTTTTATATAACTATATTGTATATTTACTTATTTTTATATATAATATCAGTCAAATAATATAAATATATAGACAAAATCATTTTATTTTTATATAAGCAAATTGCCTGGTGTAATCTGGGAGAAAGGAATACCTGATCAGATTTTCAGATAATCAGGTTATATGACAATAGAAATGAAAAATATTCCCCACAATGTGTCAGCCGACAACATCCGATTGAACAACAGTCAAATGGAACATGTAGCAGGAATCACAACAGAATATCCTTATTGTATGCACATAACCGATCTTTCTGTAGGCGAATTTCCATGGCACTGGCATGAAGAACTGGAATTTGGTTATGTGACAAACGGACAGATGGAGCTTATTCTAACAGACCGTTCTTATATTCTTTGCAAAGGTCAGGGATACTTTACCAACAGTAATTTGTTATGCAGAGCCCGGGAAGTGGATACTTCTGAAAAAACAGTTGTAGAAACCCACATGTTCCATCCTGTTTTTCTAAGTGGCCATTTCAAGAGTATTTTTGAGACCAAATATATAGATCCTGTGATTCATAATAAAGCACTTGATGTTCTAATTTTTAAAGGTAATACTGCGAACCAGCAGAAAATTCTCAGCAAGCTTCGCGAAGCCAGTCTGCTGCAGAAACAGGAGAATGCAGAAATGCAGACCCGAAATCTTTTTTCTGAAATCTGGATCCTGCTTTTAGCGGAAATAAAAGAACAGCCTTCCCACTCTGTAAACCTACATATCCAGGAACGGCTTCAGACTTTCCTAGCTTTTATCCACCGAAATTACGAATCCAAACTTACATTGAAAGATATTGCGGATTCCGCTTCTGTAAGTACAAGAGAATGTCTGCGGTGTTTCCAGCATTCTATCGGGCAAACCCCGGTGGAATATCTTTTGGCGTATCGTATTCATATGGCTCAGAAATTCCTGGCAGAGACAGATCTCTCTGTTACAGAAATTGGTCTACAATGCGGTTTTTCTTCTAATGCCTACTTTGGAAAAATCTTTCGGGAAAAATGCCATGAAACACCTTTGCAGTACAGATACAGAATTCATGCTTTGCAGACAGATAAATAATAATATCCCTCAGGACATTTAACCCTGAGGGATATCTACATACATTTTATTTGCTTTAACTATCTTTCATCTCCCACAAAGAACAGAGCCATTGTTCCCGGTCCTGAGTGAGCACCAATGGTAGCTCCTACCTGGTTTATGATGATGGTATCAATCTGGTATTTCTCTTTTACCTTCTCTGCTACATAGTTAGCTTCGTCTTCGCAGTCACCGTGACTGATAAAAATAGTATGACAGGTATCGTGATAGCTGCCTATTTTCTCATCCATGAGTTTCACCAGTTCCTGCAGGGATTTCTTACGGCCTCGGACTTTTCCAATGGCAATGAGTTTACCTTCATTATCTACATGAAGAACCGGTTTGATGTTCAGCATGCTTCCTACCACTGCAGTGGTTCTGGAAACACGGCCGCCGCGGTACAGGTGATTTAAGTCATTGACTGTAAACAGATGTACCATGTGGAGTTTGTTCTCCTCTGCCCATCTGGCTACGGTTTCCATGTCTTCGCCCTGTTCTTTCTTCTCCTGTGCAAGGTAGACCAGAAGTCCCTGACCGAGAGATGCTGCAAGGGAATCTATGACGATGATCTTGCGGTCCGGGTATTCTTCCAACAATTCTTCTGCTGCGATGCGGCTGCTGTTGTATGTACCGCTTAGTCCGGAGGAGAATGCAATATGAAGAATGTCTTTACCTTCCTTCAGGTATGGTTCCAGCAGTGCCTTAGCGTTCTCCGGATTTACCTGTGCGGTGGTCGGCATGGAGCCGTTTCGCATTGCTTCGTAGAATTGATGTTCCGGGAGGAAATTTCCGTGTGTGTAGTTCTTTCCGTCCATGGAATAGCTAAGGTACATACATCCTACGCCGTGTTCGGTGAGATATTTCTCTGGAAGGTCTGAATTGTTGTCTGTGGTGATCACATATTCGTTCATACTGTCCGCCCTCTCTTTTTTCTGAATTTTCATATAACTATGTATAGTATAGCATCAAAGTGTTTCTCTCACAACTATATTTACGTTAATTCACAACCGTTCTTCTTTCAAATCGTCACATATGTCAATAAAACAAGAAAGAATCCTGCCCGGAGGGCTCATTACTTTGTCTTAACTGATTTTGCCTTTGACCAGGCAGAATAATATTTAGTTTTGCCTGATGTTTTATATGTACGGATCCGTACATAGTATTTTTTCTTTTTCCCTAAACGCGAAATCGTTCTGGATACAGTTTTTGCAGATAAAACCGTAACGGTTTTTGCATTCTTAAATGAACTGCGGACAGAATACTGGATCTGATAACCTGTTGTCTGCACAAACTGTTTTTTCCATTTTACTGTGAAAGCACCTGACCTGGCAGACAGGCTGGAAATAGTACTTCCTTTCGGATTAATCGTAAATTTTTGATAAATGGTGCCTGTATAATTTCCCCTGAAGGTTATTTTTACTGTATAGCTTCCCACATTTTTACATCCGGATGCATAGGTTACTTTATAATTGGACGATGCGATCTTCTTTCCGCTGGCGTCTTTTACTGAAACAGACGGTTTCTGCGCTTTTCCATTATAGGTATAGCTTGTTTTTGACAATGTCACTGTTTTAGGATAGGAAATCACTTCTTTTGATGCAATTTCTCCACATCCGGAGCATTTTTTAACAATAGAACCATTCTTTTTCAGAGTTGCCTTGGTAACTGTAGTAACATAAGTATGTTTATGTTCTTCCTGTGAATTCTGTGATTCATAAATTGTAAGAAAATCATCTGACAGATTTGTGTCCTTACCATCCGCTTTTACTATCACATAGTAAACTTCATTTTGTTTTGCAGAAATCTCAAAGGATACTGTCTGAAGATCCATTGGTTCAATTTTTTCCAGCTTTTCTGAGGCAATTACTTTTCCGTCTGCTGTTTTTTCTGTCAGATAAGCAGTCAGTCCATTCCTTGTATTATATCCACGATTTACAATATCTGCAGAAATAACAGCTTTTCCCTGATCATTATAGCCAAAACCTAAGTTTTCCACGAATACTTTTTCGTAAGTCAGATGAATCTTCTGGACATTATTGCTGGTGTCTGTATCATCTGCTGTTTTCGGGCTGACCAGAATTTCAATATTCTGCTCTTTGGCAGCCTCATCTACTGCATAGCTTATAGTTGGCTTCACAGACTCTCCTGGTACCAGTACATCATCTATTTCCTGTGAAGCAAGCAGTTCCCCATTTTCACCTTTCACTTCGATCTTCATACCTTTTTCGATGGTATTTCCTTTATTGGATACTTCTAATGTAAAAGGCATATCCTCACCGGCACAGAAAGCATCTTCTGCATAATATACATTATCCAGGCTGAGATCATGGGCGAAATTCACAGTCAGCATAACCATGGCAGAATCTCCATATGGATTTTCATCTTCCATAGTTCCAATTACCTCTGCACAATTCGCCATGACAAAAATATTTCCGGATGCATCTGTTCCTGCATGAAATGCACCAATAAACCTGCTGCCATCTGTAAGAGCAGTACCACTGCCCCATGAAGCCGTTTCTTCATTATAATAAGAAATCATCAACGTTGAAGTAAGCCCATTCGCTACCGTATACAGTAAAGCTTTCTCCCCATTTACATTCAGGATCTGAAAATTGTCTGAAGAAAGACTGCCGTCCTCCTCCATGGTCTTTTTGTTAACAACATTATTCTGGGTACGCCAGTACAGCTGATGTTCATTATACTCCGGGTTATAGGATGAAATATTGCCCGAAACCTGAACTCCGTTTTCGTACACTCTGAGATCATCTGATGTAGATATGTCTTTGTCCGTATCCATACTATAAGCAATATTCAGACTGCCGTCGTAATCTGCGTCAATACCGGAAACAGAGTAAAGTCCATCATATGCAACAGCTGCTGAATCCCAGGAGGAGCCATTTAGCCGGGTATATAAAATGCTGTTGCTGTCATTTGCTCCCAGCCAGTCGTTTTCACTATTGTTTACCCATACAACATATACTCCGCTTTCGTTTCCTGTAAGCACCGGCATCATATCCAGATTACTGTAAGGAATCGTTGATACACTGAATCTGTCTTCATTCTCAAGAAATGTTCCTACAGAAATATCAAAGTCACCGGCAATCCCACTTAAGCCCAAAGTACCTGCATCTTCGAATTTTCTGGTGGCATTCTGCCATGCAAGATATGCTGTACCATTGATCACTTTCAGGCACGGAGCATAGTCCATTGTTCCATCGTTGTAAACTTTCTCAGGTGCAGACCATGTACCATTTTCATATACAGAGTAATACAGCACGATCTGATTCACATCGGAGGAAGCTGCATCCGTCCATACAGCTATTTTCTTTCCGGAAGGAAGATCTGCAATGACCGGTGTGGATTCTCTGTAGATATTGGATTTGAATATCTCTGTTGTATCTGAAGTTTCTTCTGAAGAAAACATGGCAACTTCAGAATCTGTTTTATCGTTTGCAGTAAAATCAGAACCTTTTTCCAGATAAGACAGATCTTTCAGCTTATACTGATCTGTATCCAGAAGGATATCCGTTCCTGCTGCCTCTTGTGTATCCAGAGACTGCGTCAGAAGATTTTTTTCTTCCGGATATTTGATCCAGACCTTATTGTAAATAGGATCAAAACTATATTTTCCCTCAAAGCAGGCGATACCGGCCTTTGCATAAGCATTTACCGAAGCTGTCAGGATAAAACTGTCTGTATCTCCTTTTACGATCTTCCAGTCAGGTTTCAGTTTTCCTTCCAGACCCCCACTTGCATACAATACGTTTTTGATTCCTGCGCCAAGTCCTCCATTCAGGTTCACGGTTGCGGAAAGCTCACCATCCGGAAGGAAATTCTTAGCCTGTTTATTGAAGAGCAGATTAAACTGTGCCAGCGCATCCACACTGAAACAGGCTTCCCAGTACATCGGAATAGGAACCGGTCCTGCCATGATCACAAATGGCCAGCTTTTACTGATCGACCCGGAAGGATTCAGGATCACCCCACTGTTGATCCAGCTGATATTTCCTTTCTCATCATAAGTTCCTTCTGCAAATCCCAGAATTGTAAAGTCTACATCTACTCCAAATTTACCCTGTGGATATTTTATGGCGTTACTATAGGTCTGCTTCAGATTTTTCAGCTTTTTGAGGCTTTTTACAGCTCCGTCTGCATCCATGATACCTGTGTCTTTGAAATCTTTAATGAAATTTGAAGTCTCTCTTTTTAATGCATGTGCTGTATTTCCAGTTGCCACACTATACGCTGTCTTATTTGAATAACTGTAACTGAGGAGATCCACTCCTATTGCCACATATACCTTACCGTTTTCCGCTGACAGGGTAACAGGAACCAGACTGCTGACTCCGTTGATACCAACACCAAAATTCTCACCAGCAAGAAATCCCGGTTTGAAATTATCTGGAAGACTGATACTGATCTTGTCACTGATTGAGAACGAAACTCCGTTTAAGGAATTTACCACACTATCAACAGAACCATTCTGGAACTGCAGTTTTCTCTTTGTAATGTGTCCGTTTCCATCTTTTGCAGCAATAAAAATATCTTTGCTTGTATCAAAATTATCACTGATAACAGTAGTCAGCGAATCTCCGTTAAATTCTAAAGTTCTCTGATCCTGCATCAGCCTTACTGCGTCACAATAACTATTTCCCCAGTCTATTTCCAGATTGAGTGTAAGTTTCTGAGTACTTGTCATATTCAATGCATATACATTGTTCAGCACATCTGTATCGCCGATCCAGACCCCAGAGATCACCGGTCCGTTATCATTGACCCTCTGCAGATTTATTCTGCTGTTTTCTGCAATCTGTGAGGCTGTAAGGGTTCTTGATATATAACCTTTTTTCGAAATCGTTACATTGCCGGAAGAGATCGTCGGAAATTTTACCTTTCCTGCTTTATCAGTCTTGTATGAATTTCCCTCGCTTTCCACTTCTGCACTATTACTCACAACATAAGAATCACCTGCTGCCGTACTTTTATTTTTATTTTCATAAACAGTCAGACTGGTATTGGAAGTGGAAAGATTCTTTCTGCTCTGACCCGGAGTTTCTACTTTGAGAGTAAGCTTCCTTGTATCTATCACTTTATCACTGACATCTACCAGGGCCATATAGATTGACTCGTTCTGTTTGAACAGTTTTCCCGGAGCAATATCCAGAAAGATTCCCGTCTTGTTTTCGATTGCAAAATCCTTCTGATAAATCCGCACCTTGCCTGCTGTGGCACCATTCCAGTCCGGAGATACGATAATGCTGACTTTCTCTTCAGAATCTTTTGCAAAGCTGATCTCATCTTTATAAAGATCATACTGATCATTGTTGTATTTTAATATGACCGAAGTATTGGTTCCACTTGGAATAGCAAGATTTTCCGCATGAAATGTCCTGGAACTGTCACCGGAATTAATCCCTTTAATAGATTTTTTGTCAGGATTCATGCAGCCATCATACTCTATATGATCCCAGTCACCAGTTGCTTCTGGTCCGGTAGGATACTGAATCCAGGAATTTCCCTGAAAGAACATGACACCTGTCTGAAGGTTTACAATACCATCCACACTGTCACTGCCTTCTGCATAATATACGGAAGGGTTTTCCAGTGACTGTGATATCGTTCTGATGCCTGCAATTTTTGCTGTATTTTTTGATGTTTTCTCACAAGTATTTATAGCAAAAACAAAATGACGTCTTACAACACTGCCTCCATCTTCGCCATCATATTCCCCATCCCATACTCCAAGAAAATCGCTTTCTGTGTAGGTCACTTTAAAATTGTAATTGATCACGATCTTATCCAGTGTTTCATTGGAAGATGATGAGATGCTGATTTTCGACCAGTCACTGCTGCTTCCTGTATAATTGATCTGAACCAGGGACGGGCAATCATTCACTGCCCCCTGATTAATAGAAGTCACCGTATCCGGCACATTCATTGCAAGAAGTTTATCGCAGTCATTAAACGCATAGTCTCCTATCTTCACAACCCCTTCCGGAATATGTATGGAAGTCAGGGAATCGCAGTTTGAAAAAGCATACTTTCCAATTTCTGTAAGGGAACCTGGAAGATCCATATATTTGATATTGCCGCAATTAGAAAAAGCATAGTCCGGAATCTTTTTCATCCCCTCCGGCAGAATCACAGTCTCCAGTACAGGACACGCCCTGACAATATTTCCCTGTGCATAAGGACCACTTTCTGACCTGAATTCACTGCAGGTTTCCCATCCTGCCGGTACGGTCAGTTCTTTCAGTTTACTGCAGGCCGAAAAAGCACAAAAACCTATGTCTGTAACAGATTCAGGAATGGTGATACTGGTGATTTCTGTATTGCTGAATGCATAAGGTCCTATGGAGGTGATAGTATCCGGTATCGTAATATTTTTTATTCCGCTTCCAGCCAGAAGACCTCCTGGTATCCTGGTAGAATTTTCAGGAAAGATCACTTCTTCCAGATTGCTGCAGCCATTAAAAATTCCCTGTGCAGCACAGGATCCGCCTGTATAGTAACTGTAATAATACGAACTTCCATCCATCACTGTTACCGGAAGAATTACTTTCTTCAGAGAAGTACAGTTTCCAAAAGCCTCTGTTCCGATTTCACTAAGAGTTTCCGGAAGATCCAGTTCTGTAAATCCTGTACATCCATAAAATGCACCTTCTCCGATACTTGTCAGCTGATCCAGAAACTCCAGATCTTTCAGTGATGTACAATTAGCCAGAGTATTTTCCCCTATGGACTGAAGACTGCTGCCTGTAATAAAGGAATTCAGAGATCTGCAGTTTGAAAAAGCATAATCACCTACAGTGGCAACCGTATCCGGAAGATCGATTTCTGTCAAACCGCTTCCTGCAAACATTCCCCCATGAATATAGGTAGTTCCCTCTGCAAAATTCACTGTTTTCAGGCTGCTGCAGCCATTAAAAATTCCCCATGCATTATGATCACCGGAATTATACTCATAATAGATATCCACATTCTGCCAGTTCAGAGGAATAGAAACCTCTGTCAAAGCTCCGTCAGAATCAAAAGAATGCGCTCCAATATAGTTAATATTCTCTGGAAAATCTAACTTTTTAACACTTGTACAGTTGCTGAAAGCACGTTCTTCTATTCTTTTCATTGAATCCGAAAAATTGATTTCTTCCAATGATTCACAGTTTGCAAACGCATACATTCCTATCTCTGTGACAGATTCCGGGAAAGTAATCTCTTTCAGTCCGCTTCCCCCAAATAATCCGGAATGAATCCTGGTTGTTCCTTCTGCAAATTCTACAGTAGTAAGTTCCCTGCAATTATTAAAGATTCCCCACGCTTTATTGCTGCTTGGATTATAAGTATAAGACACCAGACCATCTTCCACACTTATAGGAATGAATACTCTTTTCAATGCTGTACAATCCTCGAATCCCCTGTCCTCTATCGTAGATAAGCCTTCATTCAGATCAATCTCTGTCAATGCTGTACACTTTGCAAAAGCATGAGATCCAATTTCCGTCAGTGTATCCGGCAAAATAACTCTGGTCAGGCTGGTACATTCATAAAATGAATAATCACCAACAGATGTAATGCCGTTTTTTATTACCAGCTCTGTGATATCTGTATTATTCTTATAAAGATTATTGTCTATTCTTCCAGTTCCTGAAACTGTCAGCACTCCATTTTCCAGCTGATACTGTGGCAAGTTCTCATCATCCTGCCCTGAAAAAACATCTCCCTCTTCCTCTACTGCAGGTACCTGTTCTGAACTTTCCGTCTCTCCTTCTGAAAAGACTTCTCCTTCCTCAATACTCTCATCCTGTTCATCTGTAAATTCCGCGGTAAACTCATCGGAACCTGTCTCATTCTCCTCATCTGAAGATACTTCTATGTTTTCTTCTGTATCTGATGCGGTTTCTTCCTGAATCGCTTCTATCTCTTCAGCACTGCCGGAAGAAAACATCGCTGTTCCTTCGTTATCTGATGTGTCATTTCCGCTTACTGTAATATCTTCATCCAATACACTATCCGGATCTAATTCTATCGCATCCTGATCCTTATCTTCAGGCATGCCCTGTGCCGCCTCCGTAAACGTATCCAGCGGTTCCACATCTCCGGCAGATATTTCCCAGTGATCTTCCTCACTTTTTCCCGGTAAGGTGATCAGATTGGCGTCAAAATCATATTCCGGATTGTAAATACGGGTTTCACCGAAAGATGTATTTGCCTCCGGATTCTGTTCTTCTTCCGAAACGAAATCCTGTCCGTCTGTTACTGCAACATCTTCCGCCAGTGACATAACCGGTGCACTTCCAACTGCAAGTACTAACGAAAGAGTGCAGGCCAGTATGCTCTTTTTTAAACTTTTTCTCTTCATAAGCTTTTCTCCTGTTATTTTTACTTTTTCATAGCTTCCATTATTTTTTCACCAACCACTTCCACAGGATACAAATCCAGATCCCGGAAAATAATTTCCATCATCCCTTCCTGAAGATTCACTGCATAAGTGTAGGAAAGAATCCCGCACAGATTTTCTTCCAGCCATTCCAGAACTGTTCCCAGTTCATGCTGTATGTAGTTTCCATCTGCTGAATAAACCTGAAAGCCTTTCAACTTCCCAGCTTTAGAATATCCTGCCGGTAGGATTCTCTGGTATACTTTTTCCCTATAACAGTAAATCCATCCTTTTATACAGCTGTCTTTTATTTTCAATACACATCCCGAAAAGCCCCAGTCTGACCATTTCCGCTGTCTGTCAGTGTCATAAAATCTGGTCTGATAGAACAGCTGAACTTCTCTTTCACCGCAAAAGTATCGACGTACGCTGTCACATATCAGATTTTCACCATATCCTGCCAGTTCCGGCAATAGACTGACTGTCTTTCCATCAAAATCAGCTGTTGTCTCTGGTATATTTCTTTTAAACAACACTGCACAACTTCCTTTCCTGCTTACTTGCAAATTTTCATATGACATGCCTTTCTTTTTTTATTGTATCATCCTATCTGATACCAGTATAGCAGAATTTATTTTTCCACTGCTTTTATGGCTTTCTGCAACTGGTTATCTTCATCATGAGTAATCTCGTCTTTATCTTTATTCAGGAGACTGGTATCCAGAGAAACTTCAATATCCGGTTTGATTCCTATTTTGTTGATATTGTTTCCTTTTGGAGTGTAGTAATTGGCGATGGTCAGTTTGATGGCACTTCCATCTGAAAGCTGGCGGATGGACTGTACCACGCCTTTTCCGTAGGTGGTTGTGCCTACGATGGTTCCGATTCCATAATCCTGTACTGCACCGGCAAAAATTTCTGATGCACTGGCACTGCTTTCATTTACCAGGACTGCAAGCGGAATCTGTAGTTCATTTTTGCCATCACATTTTTCTTCCTCTCTGTTTCCAGCTTTATCTTCTGTATAAACAATGAGACCCTCTGGAAGAATTTTTCTCAGAATATCACAAACAGAATCAAGAAGTCCGCCCGGATTATCTCTGAGATCTACAATTAATTTTTCCATTCCCTGACTGTTTAAATTATCAAATGCTTCCTGATACTGTTCACTGGTCACACCTGTAAATTCTGTAATTCGGATATATCCAATCTTTGAATCAAGCATTTCATAGAAAACAGACGGCAATTCTACGTCTGTAATAGGAACAGTGATCTCCATGACATCTTCTACGTTCTCTCTGTGAACAGTCAGCACCGCACTGTCTTTATCTGAATTACGGATCAGACCTGCCACGTCTGATACTTCATCATCAGTAATATCCTCGCCGTCAATCGCACTGATAACGTCGCCTTCTTTCAGTCCTGCTTCTTCTCCTGGCCCACCTTCATAGCATTTCACAATTTTTACTCCGCCTTCTTTATTCTTCTCCATGAGAATACCGATTCCCACATAAGATCCCTGACTGGAAGAATTTTCAGATTCATATTCTTCCGCTGTGTAATAACGAGAATATGGATCATCCAGACCGTAGAGGAGTCCGGTATAAAGTCCTTCCCGTAATTTCTCTTCGTCTTTGTCTCCCAGATAATATTCATCAATCATGTTTTCCAGATATGTCAATTTGGATGTACATTTACGGTCTCCAAGTATCGTATCCTTTGTTGCAAGATCTGCTCCCACATAAGCGCCTACACTGATGCATGCCATAACCAGTGCTCCTGCCACGGCACCTTTCCAAAATTCTTTATTCTTCATGTCCACACTCCTGTAAAAAGAAAAGCCGCCGGTTTCTGATATTGTATCATTCGCTCCGGCAGCCTGATTCTTATTTTATTACTGTTCACTTTGTGCTCAGTAAATTTCTTATACTCTTAAATGTTTTCTTGTTGTAAAGAAGCTTCCAATAAGTCCGATTCCGATTCCAAGTGCCAGTCCTATCGGAAGTAAGGTCTGGTAAATCTGCCATACCGGAATGAAATCCACCACACCGGTAAGTACATTAAATTTATTCAGAATATAGGATACTGCTGCATTGTAGCAGAAATAAAGTCCGATCATCGGAATAGCAGCTCCGATAACTCCAAGTACCATACCTTCTAACAAAAATGGTGCTCTTACAAATGCATCGGTAGCACCTATGTATTTCATAATTCCGATTTCTTCTTTACGGACTGCGATACCAACAGACACTGTATTACTGATCAGGAAAATTGAAATGATCAGCAATAATGCAATGATCGCAATGGAAATGTAAGAAACCAGTTTGTTGATATTTCCAAGCGTCTTGGCCGCTTCTTCAGACTGATTAACTTTTCTTACATGTTTCAGTTCCTGTATATAGGAAACAAGCTCTGTCTGCTTGGTAATATCATTCATATATACACGGTAGTTTGCTGAGTTCGCAAGCGGGTTGTCATCTTTAAACCCATCTGCTGCTTCTGATCCCTGGAAATACTGTTCTTTATATTCTTCCCAGGCTTCGTCTGCTGACTGATACTCAATCTTCTCTACTTCCGGACGTTCTTTAATCTTTTTCCCGATGGCTTTTATCTGTTTGTTGGTAGTTCCTTCTTCAAAGAAAACGGTAATTGGTACTTCCTGCTCTACTTTATGTGCAATGTTATTGACATTATTCACAATCGAGAAAAAGATACCGAACAAAAAAATGCAGGCAGTCATAGTGATAATCGATGCCAGGGAAAACATCCAGTTTCTCTTAATATTCTTGATACCCTGTTTCAGGGTATACCATATTGTACTAGGCCTCATGATATTCTCCCTCTTTCTCGTCACTTATTATGGAACCTTCATGCATGGTAACTACTCGTTTCTTCATTGCATTTACGATTTCTTTATTATGAGTTACTACAAGGACAGTGGTTCCTCTGTCATTGATCTGTTCCAGAAGTTTCATGATTTCTTCTGAAGTTTTCGGATCCAGGTTTCCGGTCGGTTCATCTGCCAGAAGAATATCCGGTCGGTTAACCAGCGCTCTTGCCAGAGCTACTCTCTGCTGTTCTCCACCGGAAAGTTCATCCGGAAAAGACTTATATTTACCTGCCAGTCCAACTTCCTGAAGGACTTCCGGGACACGTTTACGAATAACTCGTGTTGGACGGTTGACCACTCGCTGGGCGAAAGCTACATTCTCATATACGTTTCTGTCCTTCAAAAGACGGAAATCCTGGAATACTACACCCAATTTACGACGGTATTTGGCTACTCGTCTGTGCTTCATTTTCTCCAGGCGTTCACCACTTACGATGGTCTGACCGGATGTGGAATCCAGTTCTTTCATGAGAAGCTTGATCAGAGTTGTTTTTCCTGATCCGCTGTTTCCTACTACAAAGACGAATTCGCCTTTATCTATATGTAAGTTCGCATGGTTCACTGCCGGCAGGCCGGGACCATAGGATTTGCTTACATCTATCAGGTCTATCATAGATTTTTCCTCCAAATGGTTCATGTTTTTGTAACATTATTGTAATATATGTTTTTGGGGATTGCAAGTAAGTTTTTTAGGGTTCATAGAATGTTCATAGTTTTCAGTAAGGGACGACAGGAAATTTATTGATTGCGGGGGCGGTTTCGGAGTCTAGGAATTCTAAGGGTTTGGGGAATCTGCTAAAAGCATGAGGAAAAATGCAAAACTCGCTCCGTTGCAAACTGCGCTCAGACAAGTTGCTATTTTTCCTCATAACGCAGTTTCCCAAAGCCCTAAGAATTACTACGACTCCTGCAAATGCCCCCGCAATCAATAAATTTCCTGTCTGTTACTTTGCTGTGGAACTGACTCTTTGCTGCGTGACATTTCTTTGCTATGTGACTTTTCTTCGCCGTGTGATGTTGCTTCACTGTGTAACTCTCTCTTCACCGTGTGATGTCTCTTACCGTGTGGCGTCTCTCGCCGTGTAACTCTCTTGCCGTGTGACGTCTTTTGCCATGTAACTCTCTTGCCATGTGACGTCTCTTGCCATGTAACTCTCTTGCCATGTGACGACTCTTGCCATGTGACGTCTCTTGCCATGTAACTCTCTTGCCGTGTGACTCTCTTCGTTATATAACTCTTTTAAATCTGCAACCTCGATTTTTAACTATACACTGTGGGGCGGAATTTGTAAAGGGATAAAATCGGACACGTAAAATGCCAATATTGTAATAGCAAAGTTAATGCCTGCTACAGTAATTACTACTGTGGCAGGCATTGAAATTTTTCTTCTATTATAATGTATTAGTATTCCAGTGTTTCCATATACTTCATATAGCGTACTACCATAAGTGCGATCTTGAATGTGATAGCGTCTTCGAATACGCGGAGATCTAAACCAGTACTCTTCTGGAGTTTATCAAGGCGGTAGACCAGAGTGTTTCTATGGATATAGAGCTGTCTGGACGTCTCGGAAACATTCAGGCTGTTTTCGAAGAATTTGTCGATGGTTACTAATGTTTCTTCATCAAAATCGTCCGGAGATTTGCCGCCAAAGATTTCTTTGATGAACATCTTACACAGCGGAATTGGAAGCTGATAAATTAATCTTCCGATTCCCAGAGAACTATACGCAATTACTTCTTTATCTCCAAAGAAAATCTTGCCAACATCAAGAGCCATACGGGCTTCTTTGTAAGAACGTGATACTTCTTTGAGTTCATTTACAATAGTACCATATGCCATATGAGTCTTACCATCGTTACCCATTCCAAGTGTATCGAGGATTGTGTGTGCAAGCTGATCCATCTCCGGATAATTCTCACCATCATCAAGTTCCTTAACTACAATGATACTCTTCTCATCTACTGCTGTGATAAAGTCTTTGCTCTTTCCGCCAAAAAGACTCTTCACGCTCTCCATGGAACTGTGATCTTTCTCCTGAGGCATCTCAAGAATCATTACTACACGGCGCACGTCTGCTTCAATATGCAGTTTCTTTGCACGGTTGTAAATATCTACAAGGAGCAGATTGTCAAGAAGCAGGTTTTTAATAAAGCTGTCTTTGTCAAAGCGTTCTTTATACGCTACGATCAGATTCTGAATCTGAAAAGCAGCAAGCTTGCCGACCATATAAGTATCTTCATCGTCACCATGAGCAACCAGAATGTATTCAAGCTGATAGTCATCACAGACCTTAAAATACTGGAAGCCCTTTACCAGCTGACTGTCCGCCTGTGATTCTACAAAGGCCTGTACGTCTGGTGTTGCAATGGAAAAATCTGCAAATGTACTTGCAAGTACTTTGCCTTCTGTGTCGAGCACACAAAATTCTGTTCTGGAAATTTCTTTTAACCCTTCAAGAGTATTCTGAAGCACCTGATTCGATATCATCCAATTTCAATCCCTTCTCATCTATAGTTTTTGTTCGTGTTACCGCTTCTTTTGTTCTTAGTAACGTTTGTTCTTCCGTTTTAACCATAAAAGCTTATACCTGTATTGTATTTTAATACATATTTACCAAAAATAAAAGAGGAAAGAGAAAAAAACTTACAATTTTTTGTATATTTTTTTGGTTACTGTTCACACGCCACTATTCCGCGAGGTGTTTGGGCATGCATGTGGCAAAATTCCGAAACATATAGTGCACAATTATGCGATCAGCATAAATCCCGTTCATCGTAAAGCGTATTACTGCGTTACTTCTTTTCAATGAATCCTTCTCCGTGTACTTCTCTTGCATCTGTCACGATAACAAATGCTGCCGGGTCGATCTCGTCTACTTTTTCTTTAAGCATCACGATTTCTTTTTTGTTTACTACACAGAAGAGCATCAGTTTGTCCTGTCCGGAATACATACCTTTTGCATTGATACCGGTTACACCTCTGTCCAGATCATTAATGATCATGTCTGAAATTTCCTCCGGTTTGGACGTTATAATATAAGCAGCTTTGGAGAATTTCAGACCTTCGATCAATCCATCTGATACTTTTGTTACCAGATATACAGCGATAATAGCATAGAGTGCTTTATGAATGCCGAACACATACATACCTACTATTACAACTGTTGCATCAATGAACTGCATAATCTGCGCAATGGAATAATGCTGAAGATATTTCTGGATGATGGCCGCCATCATATCGGTTCCTCCGGTCGTTCCTCCGCCAAGAAAAACAAGGCCAATACCTACACCCTGGATCACACCTCCATAAAGTGCTGCCAGCAGGAGATCATCACCAGCGATATTCCATACTGGCTGCAATGCCAGCCATGCAGAAAGAGAAATCTCTCCAATCAGAGCTTTCCTTACAAAAGAGAATCCATGAATCTTCCATCCGATTAAAAACAATGGAATATTCAGTCCCATATTTGTTACCCAAAGAGGTATTCCACCATCTATAATTCCCTTTGTCCAGGCTTTTATAATAATAGCTACACCGGAAAATCCTCCTGTTACCATCCCGGATGCATCAAATACTGAGTTGATCGCCAGGGCCATCAGTCCGGTTCCCACTATAATCATTAAATATTCAAGAAGTTGTGATTTTTTTCCATTTGCCAGTTTCATCTTTCGCCTCCTGCGTTTTTATATATTTTAGGGATTAACAGATAATATCATCCGATTCTCTGTCCGATCAGGTAAGTATCCGCATCCTGACCGGATCAAATCATGAACCTGCACAGATATCCACAGTCAAATCTAATTTTTTTCGATTGGATCAAGTACATATCACAATTGAAACAGCGTACTTGCCTGATTGAGTTAAATAAGATACCGCTTTATCACTGCGCTGTAATTATTTTCCTGTAAATTACAAGAACGGCAGCAATCCACAAAGGACTGCTCCCGCTCTTATTCTTACCTTATTTCTCAGGCTTATTGATAAAATTTACAAAATGATAACTCTCCATTATCTGGAAGTATTTTACGATTCTCGGATACAAAGGTTCAGCTTTCTCTCCGAATTCTTCTTTTACCAGCGCTGCAATGTCTGTCACTGTTTTCTTACCATCTATCAGCGGCCAGATGAATGTACCATTCGCATCCAGATGTACTTTTGTATATCTGGGTTTATTGAACAGCTTCTGGGCAATTGTGTTAAATGCACCCTTATTTTCTATTTCCAGCACCATTCTCCCCTTGATGTCCGTATGCCATTTCAGCTGTGAGGAACGCTCAGGAATGAGATCCAGATAATTGATCTGTGATTCTTTTTTCTTTTTACTCATTTCAGATATTTTTATCCTTGCCTAAATCAAGCTTTTTTCTTTTTCCAGATACTGAATTTCAGCAGTAACAGGATCATAAGCACCATAAGGATCACGCCGCCGGCGTTTCCAAGGTTGATACTTCCAGAAAGATCAAATACACCACTTACGTTTACAACTGCAAGAATTGCAAGTAAGATACCTACAAGACCTTCACCTGCGATCATACCGGCACAATAAAGTGTACCGTCTGTTGCCTGTGCCTCTTTAGTCTTAGCATCAACGTTCTTTCTGCCGTCAACAAACATACGAACAACACCACCAATCATGATAGTAGCGTTGAGGTAGATTGGAAGGTAAAGACCGATAGCAAATGGCATAACCGGAATT
>CAJLTE010000053.1 GCA_905209435.1 uncultured Blautia sp.
ATATGTGCATAGTCAGGACGGATCTTAGGATTGTTACATCCAACCATAGCAACAGCACCACGGATAACACCGGAAGTGATGCACTCAAGTAATGGTTTTGTTGTTCCTGTCTCATCAACCTGAGAGTTTGTAACACCGTCAAGAACCTTAACGATTGCTTCTACGGAATAACCAACTGTAGCTTTCTGTTTCAGCTGTGGGATATGTACAAGTTCAGGTTTTCTGTTCTTGAAGTTGTCAATAGCCATCTTGACGATTGCTTTTGCATTCTCTCCTGCTGTCTCAGCATTGAATCTGATAAATTCAGCATCAGGCATCTGAGCGATCGGAGAAGTTGTGATAAATTTAGTATGGAAGCATTTGCTTAAAGGTCCTAATGCAGGGAAGATACACTGAACGTCTACTACGATCGCTTCGCAGGCACCTGTCAGCACTACATTCTCCTGCTGCAGGAAGTTACCGGCCATCGGAACACCGCGACGCATAGCTACTTCGTTTGAAGTACAGCATACACCGGAAACAGTGATTCCTTTTGCTCCTACAGATTTTGCATAATCGATCATTTCTTTGCTGTCTGCATATTCACAGATCATTTCAGAAAGGCTCGGATCATGTCCGTGTACAACGATGTTTACGTTCTCTTCAACCATTACACCAAGGTTAGCTTCTGTATCGATTGGCTTTGGAGTTCCGAACAGTACATCGGAGAACTCTGTTCCCATCATGGAACCGCCCCATCCATCTGCCATACCGCAACGGATAGACTGTTTTACAAGAGCTTCCGGAAGAGAAGAACATCCCATATGAGTCATATGTAAGGAAGTGGAAACTTCACGGTCAATCGCACGTGGTGCAAGTTCGTTCTCAATCAGTTTTTCTTTCTGTCCTTCAGGCATTCTGTCAAGGAATCTCTGATATCCGAATGGTTTACCATATTCCATCAGACCGATCTCAGCCATTTCATGAGCCAGATCATAGATATCTTTTCCTTCTGTTTCTACGCCCCATTCTTTAGCGATACGGATCAGTTTCTCAGGATCTTTTACCTGATAATTTCCACCATCTTTTGCACAATACAGTGTATGGCAGATTTCACGACCGTGATCAGAGTGAGTAGCTGCACCGCCTGCTGTAAATTTCAGGAAGTTTCTTCCTACGATGCCATGAACATCACATCCACAGACACCTCTGGATGCTTTAGGAGTAATACGACATGGTCCCATAGCACAGATACGGCAGCAAACGCCCTGCTCACCGAATTTACAATGTGGAGTCTGTTTCTTTACACGTAACTGCCATGCATCAGCTCCAACCTTTTCGCCTGTCTCTAAAAGTCTGGCTGTAGCCTCTTCAAACTCTTCCACTGTAGTTAATTTGAATTCACTCATTATAGACCTCCTTTAATTCTGGTTTGTACATGTCTTGTTTTCATGTACTCTTTATTTTTAATAATCCCGCAGATAAAGAACCCATCCCTACCCATGGGTTATTTTACCGTAAATAAAGCACTGTATTTTTTGTATGTTGTGCCTTAAGGTTCTCATTTTTCCTATGCACACAAACATCCCTTACCGCATTTTCATACGGCAAGGGGTGCATATTATAAACTTAACTTGTCAACAATCGCACGAAGTGCAACTTTGACCGGGTTATCTTCCGGAAGTGTGCTTGTCGGACGGCCGTCGCAATCATATTCATAAACGGTTTCATCCTGAGGAACCACACCCAGAAGTGTCAGGCCCTGATTGGCAATCTCTTCTTTGATCCCGTCGTTCAGTTCTCCTTTCGGAGCTCTGTTTACGATCAGTCCTACTGTATCCGGATGCATATCGCATTCTTTGATCAGTTCCGCAATTCTGCCAACAGCCTGAATTCCTCTTCTGGAGCAGTCACTGACTAAAATTGCAGTCTGCATGCTTGGAAGAACACCTCTGCTGATATGTTCCATTCCAGCCTCATTGTCTACGACAAAGTACGGATAATTATTCTGATATTTTGCAAGCTGAGTCTGAAGAAGTCCGTTTACATAGCAGTAACAGCCTTTTCCCTGTGTCCTTCCCATTACAAGAAGATCAAAGTCATCATCCTCAACCAGCGCATCTTCAAAACGCATCTCCGCATAATCTGCCTTGGATACTCCGGCAGGGATCGGATTCTCTTTTGCAAGTTCTGCACGGGCAATTTCTTCACGTACATCACCAAGAGTTGTCTCTACCTTTACTCCAAGTACTTCATTGAGATTTGAATTTGCATCAGCATCTACCGCAAGAATCGGTCCTTTTCCCTGTTCACACAGATACTGGATCAGCATTCCGCATAATGTTGTTTTTCCTACGCCGCCTTTTCCTGCGACAGCAATCACGTGTGCCATAAAACCAGGTGCCTCCTAAAATTATGTTATATTATACTAATGTACGAAGACCGGATCTGTCGATGATCTCAGATACGTCTTTCCATTTGTTCAGTGCATAAAGATGGATACCATCTACGCCCATTGCACGATATTCATCGATCTGTTTGATTGTGTATTCGATACCTTCTTCTTTGAATCTCTTAACTTTATCATCATAGAACATATCAAATGGTTTTCCGTCAGCATCTTTAGCTGCGAATGGGTTCGGGAACAGCCAGTTTCTGGAAATGAGTCTGCAGAGCTCACGATCCATTACACAGCCGTTACGGGAAAGTGCCATGTTGATTGTAGCAGACATGTCGAGGATTGGCATTACACCAACGTCTACAGGCATTGTAACACCAGCTTCACGGATTGCATCCAGCCAGTATTTGAACTGTTCCATATCCCAGCAAAGCTGAGTCATGATGTAGTCTGCACCATTGTCCTGTTTCTGTTTCAGAACTGCGATATCAGCGTCAAGAGAACGACATGCGATATGTCCTTCCGGTGATCCTGCTACTGCGATTTCGAATTTATCACCAAATTCGTTACGTACGAATTTAACAAGGTCTGTTGCGTAATTGAAGTCACCACATGTTGTTGTTTCACCAAGCGGAATATCTCCACGAAGTGCAAGCATATGATCTACGCCTTCATCTAAGTACTGCTGAAGCTGATCTTTGATGCCTTCTTTTGTATTCTTGATAACTGTGAAATGTGTTACAGGTGTTGTACCTGCTTTCTTGATCATCTGACATACTTCACGGTTTGCGCCAACGTTTCCGCCGCCTGCACCATATGTACATGAAATGTACTCCGGTTTGTATTTCATCAGATGTTCAATTGTTCCAGGAAGGTTTTCCATACCTTTTTCTGTCTTAGGTGGGAATACTTCGAAGGAAAGGAGCATTTTCTCTTTCATTGCTTCTGATAATTTCATAGTTACTACCTCCACGTCTTTTTATTTTTTATTATCAAGGCATTTTCTGCCTTTGATTCATATGTAATCCGATTCGCCGTAGATCCGTATTCTTTCCGCAGGACGAATCTTCACTTGCAGGTATTAATCACATTTAAGTTTCACAATGCTGTTGGCAAGATCAACCATCAAAATGGTTCCCTCTACCACTCTCTCGTCTCCCATAATGTCACGAAGAACCAGTTTGTTTCCGTCCACATCAATACGGGATACATTCTTAAAGATTACAGAATCATCGCTTTCTTTATATACAGTTGCTAAACACATGTGATGCCGCCTCCTATTTCATCTCTTCTTTAACAAGTGTTAAAGCAAGTCCAAGTCTCATATTGCCTTTCTGGAAATCTGCAACAGCTTCCTTGATCGTCTTGCATGCTGCGTCCATTCCCATCTTTGCAAGATTATCAGCCATCTGATCCAGTTCCTGAGCATGATGCTCATTGTGCTGAAGCATATATGTCAGAAGTGCCAGTGTTTCGTTCTTGCAGTCTCCTTCATTGCAGGATCCGCAGTGACTGTTCTCACAGGCATGGTCTGTATGGGTATGTCCATGATCATGACCGTCACCGTGAGTATGCTCATGAGTATGAGTCACACCATCTTCATGAGTATGCTCGTGGGTATGTCCGTGTCCATGCTGGACAAGATTCCCATTTTCATCTTTGATTAAATGCATGATTAAATGCCCCTTTCTATTGAAAAACAGGCCAAATCCATAGAATTTACGCGGGTTTCAGGCCGTTTTTATGACAATTAATTATCAATTTATTGATATTATACATCGTTTTGCCTGTTTCTGCAAGGTATTTAACATAAAAAATTACCAAAAAATTCTGAAATATCCGCCCATATCTAGCTTATTTCACGAGATGCGTTAACTGTTTAACCATCATGTTATTTTATTAACAACGCAGATTTAAAAAAGTTAATAAAACTGATGTACATCTGTCACACTTTTATGTTATACTTGAACAAGAATATCGGGCAAAAACTGGTTGTCCGTCCAAAATAACGCAAAGTATATATGATTGCTGAAAGTATAACAAACAGTAACCTGTATATGAAGTAAGAGAAATTGGAGGAATTGTTTTGAATAATACCGTTTTTCTGAATACAAACAGAGAGATGCCTTTACTTGGTCTCGGGGTATACAAAGCTACCGGAGAAAACGAAGCAGAGAATGCAGTGATTTCTGCAGTAGAATCCGGATATCGTCTGATCGACACCGCTTCCGTATATAAAAATGAAGAAAACGTCGGACGTGGCATCGCCAGATGTGGAGTTCCGAGAAGCGAACTCTTCATCACCAGCAAGGTATGGAACACAGCTCAGCGTCTTGGGGATATCCAGGGAGCCTTTGAGAGAAGTCTTGATCGTCTGAAGCTGGATTATATTGATCTGTATCTGATCCACTGGCCTGTTCCGGGATGTTACATCAGCACCTGGAAAGTACTGGAAGATATCCAGAAGACAGGACGCGCTCTTTCTATTGGTGTCAGCAATTTTGAGATCCGCCACCTGCAGGAGTTGGAAAACAATGCAGGAATCATTCCAGCTGTAAATCAGATTGAGTGTCATCCTTTATGCTACCCAAAAGAACTGATCGATTACTGCCAGAGCAGAGGAATCCAGGTACAGGCTTATGCCCCTCTTGCACGTGGCGCTTATCTGGATAATGATGTCATGTGTGTTCTGGGTACTAAATATGCACATACTCCCGCACAGGTCGGTCTGCGCTGGGCAACACAGAAGGGAATTTCTGTAATTCCAAAATCTGTTCATCCGGACCGTATTAAGAGTAATGCGGATATCTTTGATTTTACTATCGAGCAGGAAGATATGGATCTGATCGATACTCTGAACGAAAATTTCCACAGTTCCCATGTTCCGGAAGACTTAAGAGATATTGCATTTTAACTAAACAGAAACGATAAAGCTAAAGCAGTTACCTGGTTATGAGCAAACAATAAAAAGAATTATAAATATTCACTCAATAAACCAAAACACAATATATGATATAGAAATGATTAAAGCAGACACTCAAAAGTGCCTGCTTTAATTTATACATATTAATCTGCTGAATCATTATACCACCCAATGGTGTTACTATCACAATTCAGATATCCGAACTTCAAAATCACTCATTATCCCATGGAAGCATCGGTGTTTCCACCTTTTTATCTCTCACCATCAGATCAATTACTGCTTCAGCAGCACTCTTGCCTTCGAACAGAACTTTATTTACTTCCGTGATAATCGGCATCTCTACATCGTATTTTTCTGCCAGTTCTTTGGCAGCTTTCGCAGAATAAACACCTTCAACTACCATCTTCACTTCGTCCATCGCCTGCTGCATAGTATATCCCTTTCCCATCAGATAACCAGCCTTTCGGTTACGGCTGTGAACGCTGGCACAGGTAACGATCAGATCGCCAATTCCAGACAGACCGTAAAAAGTCTCCATACGAGCTCCCATCTTTACACCGAGGCGTGCGATTTCTGCGATTCCGCGTGTAATAAGAGCAGCTTTTGTATTATCTCCGTATCCAAGTCCGTCGGCAGTTCCCGCCGCAAGCGCAATCACATTTTTCAGAGCAGCTCCAAGTTCAACTCCAAGCATGTCCGGTGTAGTATATACTCTGAATACAGGGCTCATAAAAATTCCCTGCAGATACTCTGCTGTTGCTCTCTGATGAGAACTTACCACACATGTTGTAGGAAGACCTTTTCCAACTTCCTCCGCATGGCTAGGACCGGAAAGTACAGATACATTTGCCATTGGGAGCTCTTCCTCAATGATCTCGCTCAAAGTCAGAAGCGTTTTCTCTTCCACACCCTTGGCAACATTTACAATCTTCTGTCCTTCTTTTACAAAAGGTGCCAGACGTTTACAGGTACTTCTGGTATAAGGCGACGGAACAGCCAGCACAGCAACATCTGCATCCCGCAGGCTCCTCTCAACGTCCGTTGTAATATCAATCGCTTCAGGAATCTTTACACCCGGAAGTTTGCTTACATGCTCACGTTTCTCTCTTAATGTAGTAATCTCCTCCCCAAGCGCAGACCACAAGATCACATCATGTCCATTATTATAAAGAAGAATAGCCAGGGCAGTTCCCCAGCTTCCTGCACCAAGTACACTGATTTTTGCCATATAAACACCTCTTTTTATTTATTTTTCTTGCTCAGATAAATTTTACTTTCTGTCCCGTCAAGAAGTCTCCGAATGTTTTTCTTATGCCTGTAAAATGCCAGCACCGTCAGAGCTCCCATAACAACATAAAGCTCTATGGTATGTGCATGATCCATATGATAAGATCCCATCTGGCCAAACACGATCATACTGATAAAAGCAGCAAAATATGCGCTCACTGAACACAAAGAAACATAATGTGTCAGAAAGAACAATCCAAAGAATACGATTGCACAGATTACAAAAATGCGCCAGTCAAACGCAATCACAAGCCCTACAGATGCAGCCACACCTTTTCCACCTTTAAAATTCAGATAGAACGGAAAATTGTGTCCCAGAATACATCCTGCTGCCGCATAAAGGCTTAACAACGGCAGGATATTGCTGTAAGAATCCCCAAATACTGCCCTTGCAATCAGGATTGCGACAATACACTTAAGGCAATCACACAGCAGATTCAGCGCACCTGCCTTTTTTCCAAGCGTACGCAGTACATTCGTAGAGCCAAGATTCCCGCTTCCCTGTTTACGGATATCGATATGATAAATCTTTCCCAAAATGTATGCTGTCTGAAAGAGTCCGCATACATATCCTATTGCAATGCAAGCCAAGCGTTCCATGATTATTCCTTTTCACCTCGTTCGCGAATGATGAATTTCAGTGATGTTCCTGCAAATCCGAACGCATCTCTGATCTTGTTCTCCAGATATCTGGTATAAGAAAAGTGCATCAATTCTTTATCATTTACAAAAATAACGAATGTTGGCGGTTTTACAGCCACCTGAGTCATATAGTAAATTTTCAATCGTTTACCCTTGTCAGACGGCGGCTGCTGCATAGCAACTGCTTCAGAAAGAATTTCATTCAGAACACCCGTCTGGATACGAAGCGTCTGGTTCTCAATAACTGCATCAATTGTTTCAAACATTCTGGAAATTCTGAGTCCTGTTTTTGCAGAGATGAATACCAGTTCTGCATATGGCATATAAGCCAGAACTTCACGAATTCTGTTTGTATGTTTATAAATAGTCTTGTCATTCTTCTCGATAGCATCCCATTTATTTACAGCAATGATAACACCCTTTCCTCTTTCATGAGCAATACCTGCGATCTTCGCATCCTGCTCTGTAACACCCTCAGACGCATCGATCATTACGATAACAACATCCGCACGTTCTACAGCAGTTACTGTACGGATCACACTGTATCTCTCAATTTCCTCTTTCACTTTACCTTTACGGCGAAGTCCGGCTGTATCAATAAAAATATAATCTTTACCCTGCCACTTCACTCTGGTATCTACTGCATCTCTTGTAGTTCCGGCAATGTCGGAAACGATCACACGGTCTTCTCCCAGAAGTTTATTTACCAGAGAGGATTTACCTACATTTGGTTTACCTACAATAGCAATTCTCGGGATCTCATCATCCTCATCTGTATCCGCATCCTCCGGAAAATGTTTGATCACTTCATCGAGCATATCTCCCAGTCCCATACGGTTTGCTGCAGAAATCGGCATCGGCTCACCGATACCAAGATTGTAGAACTCATAAACATCCATCATAAATTTCTGAATACTGTCTACCTTATTTACAACAAGAACAACCGGTTTTCCGCTGCGGCGGAGCATATCTGCAACTTTTGCATCGGAATCAACCAGTCCCTGATGAACATCTGTAATAAAGATGATAACATCCGCTGTGTCAATGGCAATCTGCGCCTGTTCTCTCATCTGAGATAAGATGATATCACTGCTGTCTGGCTCAATACCACCTGTGTCGATCATGGTAAATGTCTTGTCCAGCCATGTCACATCTGCATAAATTCTGTCTCTTGTAACGCCGGGTGTATCTTTTACAATAGAAATCTTCTCACCTGCCAGCGCATTAAACAATGTGGATTTACCTACATTAGGTCTGCCCACTATCGCTACTACCGGTTTGCTCATATATCTGTCTCCTTCTTATCTTTTTATGGTCTGGTGCTTCGATCAGACAGTTTACCAGGTCAGCACCCGGTTCATCTACCACTACAACTTCCGTCTTAAGAGCCTGTCTGACATCTTCCACCGTCAGGTCATCCAGAAAAACATCCTCGCCGCTTCTGAGCATATTGCATGGGATCAGTACTTTTTCTCCCAGATTTCTCTGCGCAAGCTGATCCATAAGATCAGTAGCTGTGATCAGACCGGAAACTGTGATCTTCTCTCCAAAGAAATTATTCTTTACTGCATATACTTCAGCCTGGACATTCGGAAATTTCTTCTGTACCAGTTTTATCATTTTACCTATATAAGGCGCTGCCAGCCGTCCTGTTGCAACAGTGGCATTTACCTCTCTGTCATCGCCTTCAAGCTGCTCAAGTCTCTCTTTTACCTCTGTTTCAAGCAGACGCATCATACCAACACCATTCTCCAGCTGAAGGTATCCGTCATATCTGCCCTCCTCAGGAAGTTCATATCCTGCAAGAATATACCATTCATCCGAAGCATGTACAAAATGAATACCATGCTTCTTCACCATGATCTTCTGCCACCGCTCTACCTGACTGATCAGATACCTTGCATCCTCTTTATCAAAAGATTCCAGTGGATACAGACCTTTTCGATACCTGGAAAGGCCTACAGGTACGATTGAAACACTCTGCAGTACAGGCGCATATTCCGACAGTTTTTCCAGACTGTATTCCAGTTCATCCCTGTCATTAATCCCCTTGCAGAGCACAATCTGCCCGTTCATGGTCACATCACCTTTATAAAGCCTGTCAACTTTTGCAAGGGCATCTCCGGCAAATCGATTATGGAGCATTTTACAGCGAAGTTTGGGATTCATAGTCTGAAACGATACATTGATCGGGGAAAGATGAAACTTGATAATACGATCCAGATCATAGTCACTCATATTGGTAAGGGTAACATAGTTTCCCTGCAGGAATGACAGTCTGGAATCGTCATCTTTAAAATATAAAGTTTCTCTCATACCGGGCGGCATCTGGTCTATAAAACAGAAAATACAGTGATTGGAACAGGAGCGGTACTCATCCATAAGACTGTTCTCAAACTCCACGCCAAGATCATCTTCATATTCCTTTTCTACTTCCAGTTCCCATTCCTCGCCATTCTTCTTTCGGATAAGGAGCGTAACAAATTCGTCATTCATCAGATAACGATAATCAAACACATCCTCTACCGGCTGGCCGTTAATGGAAAGCAACGCATCTCCCGGTTCCAGTTCCAGTTCTTCTCCGATACTGTCCGGAAGAACCTTGGATATTATGTGTAAATTTTTTTTCATGAATTTTACTCCATTGGAATGTAACCGGAAATTGTGTGTGGGATAAACTTTTCCGGCACATTTTGTTTCTCGATCATTCAGGAGCCGCTGATTTATTTACTGTGCAGGCACAGTAACTTTCTGACATTTACTCCTGATATCATATGACAGTAATTCCGGACAAAATATACCTGCGCCCAGAATCCACTATCTTTTATATCATAACAATTGTAAAAGAAAAAATCAATAAATTCCTTGACGTATTTTAGGGCAAATGTTATATATTATATTGAAATCTATTTTTTGAGTATAAAATCACTACTTAGGAGGAGTATTATGCCAAACATAGAATTGTTGGAAAAATCCATGCCGGTTGCACCTATCCGTATTGCAGCTCTTGGATGCAGAGAACTCGCGGAGGAAGTTGACAAAAAGCTTGTTAAATTCCGTAAAGAACTGGTTGCACGCAAACAGTTCAGCACCATCCCACAGGGTTACAGTGAAGAATCATTCATTGTAGAATGTGACTGCCCTCGTTTTGGAACCGGTGAAGGTAAAGGTTACATTAAAGAATCCGTTCGCGGTACTGACCTTTATATTATGGTGGACGTAACCAATTACAGCGAAACCTACACAGTATGCGGACATGAGAATCATATGTCCCCTGACAATCATTTTCAGGACCTGAAAAGAATCATCTCTGCCGCAACAGGCAAAGCCCATCGTATCAATGTTATTATGCCATTTCTTTATGAAGGCCGCCAGCACAGACGTACAAAGAGAGAATCTCTTGACTGCGCACTGGCTCTGAAAGAATTAAGTGATATGGGAGTTTCCAACATCATTACCTTTGATGCCCATGACCCACGTGTTCAGAACTCTATCCCGCTGAACGGTTTTGATAACTTTTTCCCTACTTATCAGTTCTTAAAAGCTCTGATCAAGAGCGTACCGGATCTTCGTGTTGACAACGATCATCTGATGATCATCAGCCCTGATGAAGGTGCAATGTCCAGAGCTGTTTATTTCTCCAACATCCTTGGAGTAGATATGGGAATGTTCTACAAACGCCGTGACTATTCTACAATCGTTAACGGCAAGAACCCAATCGTTGCCCATGAATTCCTTGGCGATTCCGTAGAGGGTAAAGATGTGGTAGTTATTGATGACATGATTTCCTCCGGCGGAAGTATGCTGGATGTTGCTAAACAGTTAAAGGAACGTCATGCGAAACGAGTATTTGTATGCACTACTTATGGACTGTTTACAGATGGTCTGGCCAAATTTGATGAATACTATGAAAAAGGCTGGATGGACAGAGTAATCACAACCAACCTGAATTATCGTGTTCCGGAACTTTTAACAAGACCATATTATGTAGAAGCTAATATGAGCAAATATCTTGCAAGTATTATCGATATTATCAATCATGATGTTTCCGTTGAGAAAGTTCGTTCCAGCAATGAGAAGATCATGAGCCTGATGGAGAAAGTTAACTCCAGATAGTTTTTTCAAAAGAATACTCATAAATAGAAAGAAGAAGCTTTCCCTATTTCGGAAAACTTCTTCTTTTTTGTATATTTTCTGTTTATTTCTTAATTCCAAGAAAAGCGCCCAAATTACCGCGTTTTCCATGGGAGGCCCTGTGAGAGAAAAGGAATTCCGGATTACAGCAGGTGCAGATATTCGGCATAGAGATATTCTGTTTCAAAATTCCGGATTCCATAAAAATAATCCGGTTTGCTTCCCAGAGATTCAGCTGGTATTTTCCATTCTCTTTTACATAGAACAGTTTTTCCCAATGCTTTCGTTCAAAAGCATTCTTAAATTCTTCAATCACATCCCCACTTACTTCGTAGCATTTCTGGCAAATGGATGGGCCGATTGCAACTTTTATGTCTTCCGGATTACTTCCGTACTCTTCTGCCATTTTCTTTATCGTAACTGCTCCAATCTTCCGGACGGTGCCTCTCCAGCCGGAGTGGGACAGTCCAATGGCATGATGTACAGGATCTGCAAAATAAAGCGGTACACAGTCCGCATAAAAAGTTGCCAGTACCAATCCTGGGATATCTGTAATCATTCCATCAATGTCCGTATAGTCTCGTAAAACTGTGATTCCTTTCCCACGATCTTTTTCTGTCACTTTCCGTACATTGCTGGTATGAGTCTGATCAGATGTAACAATATCTTCTGCCCGAAATCCCATAGCAGCTGCAATCCTGTTATAATTCTCTCTGACAGAGTCTTCTTCATCACCTCTTGTAAAACTCAGATTCATGGAACTGTAAATTCCCTGGCTTACACCGCCAAGGCGGGTACTGAATCCATGAACCATCCAGTCCATCTCCTCAAATACAGGATATGTCAGAAATGTAACTCCTTTATCATTCCGTACATTCATTTTCGGAAGCTGTTCACTGCTCCATTTTATTTCCATAGTCCTTTTCCTTCTCAATTCTGTCAAAAACTATATTTACCGTTATCCACCCAATCACCATATGTATTCAAACGCATTTTTTATCCAGTGTATTTTGTCATCGTCAATCCCTATCACATCAAAACGGCACGGAACATCCATACAGCGGTATTCTACCGCTAGAAAGTGCCTGGCCACTTTACATATTGTTCTCTGCTTCGCCGGATTTACTGCTTCCAAAGCGCAACCGGAACCATTATCATTTCGATATTTCACTTCAACAAAAACGAGATACTGTCCATCCCTGACGATCAGATCAATCTCACCGGACCTGCAGCGGTAATTGTATTTCAGGATAAACATTCCCTGCTTCTTCAGATAATCAGCAGCTTTTCTTTCGTACCAGGTTCCTGTAGTTCTGGTATTGTTGTACAAATTCTCCCGTCCATTTCTTTTTTATGTAGGTATCTTTTGTAGTTATTCAGATAAAATGCGTAATAAATGTCTTTCTGTGAATCGGAGTTGCACCATATTTTTTCAGCGCTTCAATATGTGCTGCCGCACCGTATCCCTTGTTTGATGCAAATCCATATTCTGGAAATACTTTATCATATTCTTCCATTAACCTGTCTCTCGTCACTTTTGCAACAATGCTGGCCGCGGCAATAGAAACACTCTTGGCATCGCCCTTGATGATCGGGACCTGAGGAATCGTGATCTGTGGAATCGTAACCGCATCATTGAGCAGAACCTGAGGAACTACTTCCAGTTTGCCAACTGCATCACGCATTGCCTCATAAGTAGCCTGAAGGATATTGATCTCATCGATACGTTCCGGACTGCGCATACCGATGCCCACAGAAACTGCTTCTTCCATTATCACATCATACAGTTCTTCTCTCTTCGCTGCACTGAGTTTCTTGGAATCATTCAGATAAAGGATCTGGCAATCTTTTGGCAGGATTACTGCACATGCAACCACCGGACCTGCAAGTGGCCCTCTTCCTACCTCATCAATCCCACATAAATATCCTAAATGTTCATATTTATGCTCATATTCCTTCATCTTCTCAATACGCTGTTTTTCTTTCTCCAGTGCCATTTCTTTCTTGTGACACTGTTCAATCAGTTTCTGTACTCCACTTCTTGTGTCATCCCTGTACATTTCATATAAAGCCGGGTAGCTGTGCATATCTGCAGCAGCAAACTCGGCTTTGATCTCAGCTATTGTTTTCATAAGGGCGCCCACTCCAATGTAATCCGTCCCATCTTACCTGAACGGAAATCATCAAACAGTATCAGAGACGCCTTAGCATAATCCAATTCTTCTTGTTTCTTAAGGCATCCTCTTGCTCTGGCAATCTGCTCCAAAACTTCAACAGCAGTTCCCTCTTCTGTGATCTGATATCTGTCAGCCAGAATTCCGTTATAATTCCCGCGAAGATAATCGATCAGCCAGAGTGCCAGTTCTTCCATATTCAGAATATCATCCTTAATAGAACCCACACAAGCCAGGCGGATTCCTACCTGCTGGTCTTCGAATTTCGGCCAAAGGATACCAGGAGTATCAAGCAGCTCCACACCTTTATTCAGGCGAATCCACTGTTTTCCTTTTGTGACACCAGGCTTATTTCCTGTCTTGGCACATGCACGACCTGCAAAGGTATTGATAAATGTAGACTTACCTACATTAGGGATTCCTACAACCATGGCGCGGATCGGGCGGTTTTTAATACCACGTCGTCTGTCTCGCTCAATTTTCTCTTTGCACGCTTCCTGAATAACGTTATTAATCGCCTTCATCCCGGAACCATTTCTGGAATCTACCTTTACAACATAGAATCCCTTTGCCTGAAAATAAGTTTTCCATGCTTCATTCTGACGCTCATCAGCCAGATCCGATTTATTCAAAAGAATCAGTCTGGATTTATTTTTTCCCAAATCATCTATATCCGGGTTTCTGCTTGAAAGAGGGACACGGGCATCCACAAGCTCAATGATCAGATCAATCAGCTTAATATCCTCCTGCATCTGTCTCTTAGCCTTGGTCATATGACCAGGGTACCATTGTACGTTCATATTTACCTAACCTTTCAAAAATCCAAATTTATCTTTCGGAGAAATAACAAACCATACTTTCCCCACAATATATTTCTTATTAATGTTTCCAATATCACCATAACGGCTGTCCTCACTGTTGTTCCTGTTATCTCCAAGTATAAAATACTCACCGCTTTCCAGGGAAACGCCGTCTGAAGCCAGTCCTGCATTGCTGATTTCAGGGAAATCCTTATTTTCGTTATATACCGCTCCATTAATCAGTATGTTTCCATTAGATATCTGCACTGTCTCACCAGGCAGTCCGATCACACGACCAATATGTAATGCCGCATCATCACTTCCGCTGGTCTTATATACAATAATATCGTCTCGTTTTGGCGAAGATACCTTATATACAGCCCGATTTATAAAAAAGCGTTCTCCTACCTGCAATGTAGGCTCCATTGCACTCTCCTGCATAGTCACTGACTGGAACATGGAAATTCCTACCAGTACGCCAAAAATCAATGTTACCATAATCTGAAAGACCCAGTTCAGGATCTTACGTACTTTTCTATCCTCCAGCCGCGCTTCCAGCTTCTCCTTTGTTTCCTGCAGTGCCGGACTCTCTTTCCATTTTTTTATATTCATTCAAATCTCCCGACAGATGGAAAAAGAGGGACAATACACAAGTTATTGTCCCTTCTTCTACAATTCATGAAATTATTTAACAAGCTCTTTAACCTTAGCTGCTTTACCTACACGGTCTCTTAAGTAGTTCAGTTTTGCACGACGTACTTTACCACGACGGATAACTTCTACTTTAACTACATGTGGAGAATGAAGCGGCCATGTTTTCTCAACGCCTACTCCGTTAGAATTCTTTCTTACAGTAAAGGTAGCTCTGTTGCTTCCGCCCTGTTTCTTGAGAACTGTTCCTTCGAAAACCTGAACACGTTCACGGTTTCCCTCTTTGATCAGTGCGTGTACTCTTACAGTATCACCTGTGTTGAATGCCGGTACTTCAGCTTTTAACTGAGCTGCTTCGATGTTTTTGATAATTTCGTTCATTTTATTCTCTCCTATTCTTATATGGATGTTCTTAATACATATTCCGTAACAGAGGACCATCTTTTTTCACAACAGTTGTGATTATACTATATCATTCGATATATTGCAATACTTTTTTGCGGATTTATCGTGGATTATTGAATTACCAGCAGATTACTTCACATCCTGTCTCCGTGACCAGAACTGTTACTTCCCACTGTGCAGATGGAAGGCCGTCTTCTGTACGAACCGTCCACTCATCAATCTCATCTGTATAAATTTCATCACTTCCCATGTTTACCATCGGTTCTATAGTGAACATCATTCCCGGAACCATCAGAACGCCTGTATTTTCTTCAGAAACGAAGCTTACCCATGGATCTTCATGAAATTCAAGTCCAACACCATGTCCGCCTATTTCTCTGACTACAGAATATCCATTCTCTACTGCATGTTTATGAACTGTGCTTCCCATATTCCCGATCGGAGTCCACGGTTTTACCTGAGCAATTCCCAGTTCCACACACTCTTTGGTAACTTTAACCAGTTTCTCTTTTTCAGGGCTTACTTTACCAATACAGAACATTCTGGATGAATCAGAGTAATAACCATTGTAAATCGTGGATACATCTACATTAACAATATCTCCCTCTTTCAGAATCTGTTCTTCATCCGGGATTCCGTGGCATACAACTTCATTTACAGAAGTGCACACGCTTTTAGGAAAGCCTTCGTAGTTAAGAGGTGCAGGAATCCCTCCATGTCTTACAGTCTCTTCGTGTACCCATCTGTCAATTTCTTCTGTCGAAACACCAGGGCCAATATGTTCCGCCACATAGTCAAGAACTGCAATATTGATCTTACAGCTCTCTTTAATCTTTGCCACCTGCTCAGGAGTTTTGATCAGGCTGCGGTCTACAACTGCATATCCCTTCTGTTTCATCATTTCCATTTTTTCATCAAATGCCTCATGGCATTTCTTATATTTCTTACCACTTCCACACCAACATGGATCATTTCTTCCAATTTTTAAAGACATGATATGTTCCTCTTTCTTTTTCTTATGTCGGGTACAGCGTATCGTTATCATCTCAGTCTGTACTGCTTAACAGATATATATGCAGCACAACATTTTTTTGTAACAAGCCGCGTACTATTTTATAATACCACATTTTTAATAAAAAATGTGAACTGTTATTGGTAAAATTATTCGTTAGTTAAGCGAGATATTACCTGTGAACAGTAATCAGATAATTTCAAATCAAGCAGATATTTGCAATCCGCTTCGCTACTTGCTCATAACCAAAAATCCAGCAGTTTTAATTACTGCTGGATTTTTTGGAATCTGAAGCTTTATCGGCACTTGCTTCTGTATTTGTATTCGTATCTGCATCCGCTTTCATAATCTGGTCAAGCTCACTTATCATTTCATCGTCTTTCAGACGGAATTTAACCTCTACTCGTCTGGATGCATCTTTGTCCTCATTACCCTTGGAATCAAGAATCGGGTTCGCTGATCCATGACCGTTTACAGTCAGATAATTCTGCAGGTCTGAAATTTCATCAGCACTGAGAAAGTTCTCACGAATCTCTGTCAGATATTGCGCAACAGCCAACGAACGTTTTTGAGAAAGTTCCAGATTATAATCATAATCTCCATCTGTGTCTGTATAGCCATCGATGATAATCTCAGCCAGATATTTCTTATAATCATCCTGCAGCAGTACTTTACAGTAAATCGGCAGGATATTGGCAAGTTCTTCCTTACCTTCATCTGTAATCTCTGACTGATCATAGTCAAACATTACATTCGCATTCAGTGTAAGAGCACCTGTCTGTGCATCAATATCAACGCTGACATTATTCTTGGAAAATTCTTTCTGCAATGCCTCAATAACATCTGCTTTTACACCGATGATATTATCAATCTTCTTCTGCTGTGTGGCAAGAAGGGATGTTTTTTCATCAAGATCTGACTGCTGCTGGTCCAGTGTAGCCTGCTGTTCTTTCAATTGCGCTGCCAGTTCTGCCAGCAATTTCTTCTGTTTATCCAGCTGCTCATCCTGGGAACTTAACTTGCTGTCCTTTTCGTCCAGTTCCGTCTGCTGTGCCAGAATCTCCGCTGTATACTGCTCCTGAAGAGCGATCTTGTCATCTCGTTCTTTAATACTTTCATTATAACTTTTCTGTGCCTGAAAAAGTGTCACACACATGATCAGGATGAAAAGGAGCAGCACACCGGCCATCATATCAGAATAAGATCGCCAGACATTAAATCCGCTGTCATCTGATTTCTTTCTTCTGCGCATAGTTCTCTCCTTTTCTTATTTAAATAAACCAAATCTGCCTTTCTGGTTTTTTGAAATGCTCTTCATGTTCTTGTTCATTTCCTCAAGAAGTGCTTCCTGACGCTCTCCCTGTTCTTCAAGAAGTCTGCGTACTTCTTCCACAGATTCCTTTTGCGCCGCATTCTGGCTTAATTTTCCGGTAGAAAGATAAATATTACTATTGTCTTTCTGAACAGAAATATCTGCAAAGAGTTTACGTACCTCTTCCATTGTCTGGTATGTCATTTTCTGATAGGATACAAAATCTTTCAGTTTCGCATCCAGCTCCTCTACCAACTTTTGATTTGCCTTAAGAACTTCTTCTCCTGCCTGATTTGCAGCAGAAACTTTTTCCATACCCTGGGCAGCTGTCTCTACATATTTCTGCATGGTCTGGTTGCAGGCAACCCAGAATTTGGCGGAAGATTTTTCTGCTTCCCGCAGGTAATCGGCAACATGCTGATAATCCTGCTGCTGTAATTTCTGAATTTCCTGATTATCCTGTGTAATCCTTGTTGCAGTAGACATATAACGATTCTGGATTCTGCCCAGTTCATCCACAATTTCTTTCATAGATTCACTCTGTCGTGCATAGGATTCATTTAACTGATCACTCATTGCATGATAGAGATTTGATGTATACTCAATATTCTCTTTCTGCGCTTTCTTAAGCTGTACAAGTACATCATTGAAATCCTTGAACTGCATTTTGAAAGAACTGTTCATCTCTCTAAGGAAAGAACGCAGAATTTCCTGAACCATATCTTCCTGACATTTTGTTACAGATTCTGTCAGAATCTCCAGAGATTCATTCATTTTCTGGAATGTAGGATTGATAGCCTTCTCAAAGCTGTCTGCCATCTGTGAAGTGAGCTGCTCTGCCATCTGTTTCATAGCTTTTGCCTGAACTTTCTGGCTTGCAAGCATCAGATTTCTTGATTCACTCTCAGCAGTCGGAAGCACATAAACGTGAAATTTCTCCAGGAAACCCTGTAATTTCTCATCCATACCTGCATAAATACTCTTCATTCCTGAACTGTAGATCAAAGCAAATGCAATTCCGTAAATAGAAGTAAGAAACGCAACCTTAATGCCTTCTACCAAAGTAGATACAGATGTGGTCATTGTCTCATAACTGGATGGTTCAAAGCTCTTTAAGCCCCATACCAAACCAATAAACGTACCAAGGATACCGAGACTTGTAAAAATATCCGGCGCCATCTCCAGAATCTTTTTATGTACATGAAGGTCTATTTCATCTTCATTTATATATTCTTCAATTCCTCCAACGCCCTCCTGATTCTTATTCATAGAATCAACAAAATTATCCATTCTGTCGTCCAGATATTTGTGATCAAATATCCCCTTCAAGCAGGTAAGGTCCTCACTTTTTGCTTTGCCTGGCATCTTAAAAACACCTGTAAGTTCCTGTGTACCGCGCATAAGTGCCTGTGTAATACCATCTACTCGAAACATTCCACCGAATAATCCAAGCAGATAGATTACTGCCATAATGGCAAGAAACGCAAAATTATAAGTCATTGTACTAACTGAACCCTTTCCAGTCAGCAGAGTCATAGCGATGCATCCACCAAGAACTGCCAGAAAAAGTACAGTATTCATAATTTTTTTGCCCATAATGCACCTCCTGTGGTTATTTGCAAATAATTTGCATAAAATTACAGACAATTTCTTTTTTGTCTATCATATCACAATGTTATATCAGCTACAAGTGAAAATGCTGTGTTCTCCTGCCAGTAACGATCTTTCAGGTTACTTTTAACTCTATTCTCAGTAACCTGTTTCGCGATGTACAGGATAGCACAATAGTCTATACAACAGCATTTTTCAAACACGCTCTAACACAAAAAGCGGAAAATCTGCCCCAAAAGCAAATTCTCCGCTATATTTTCTTATTATATTTCAGAATAAACCTTATCTTCCTCCAGAAGCCGCGCCTTACCGTCCTTTACCTCAACCAGATTGATACTACAGTTCGGCGGCACACATCCATGCCAGAAGTGTTCGTGATCCTGATAAATATTCTGAAGTAGCGCACGAACCGCACAGCCATGTGAGGAAATAAGAACTATCTTGTCAGCCAGTTCAGGATCTGATATTTTCTCCTGCCAGAAATCTCCGGTACGTTTCAGGATATCTGAAATATCCTCTCCATTCTCCGGTCGTTTAAATTTCAGCGGATTCGTGAAAAAGATCTCCATTTCACGACTGACGATTTTTCCCTGCGCATCCTTAAACTGTGTTCCTTCAAGAACCCCAAAATCAATCTCCTGAATTCTCTTATCTTCAATCACTGGAATATCTCTGTCTCCAAGCACACATCTGGCCGTCTGTTTCGCCCTTGTCAGAGGACTGGTAAAGCAGATGTCAAAATGTATATCCCTTAACGCCTTACCTGTTTTCTCTGCAAGTTCGATTCCTTCAGGGGCAAGAGGAATATCCATTGCCCCCTGCACTTTCTTCAGTTTATTCCACTGGGTCACCCCATGTCTTAATACATAAAGCAACATTAACTTCTCAGCTCGATTCCAAGGTCAGTCAGACCGTTTAAGATCTTCTTCATTGCTGCTGTGATCTCGCTCTCTTCCAGAGTCTTGTCATGATGACGGAATACCAGAGAATAAGCCATAGATTTGTATCCTTCTTTAATCTGGTTTCCTTCGTAGATATCAAATAACTGATAACTCTCCAGAATCTTTCCGCCTCTCTGTGTAAGAACATGTTCAATCTGTCCTGCAAGAACAGTTTTCGGAACAACCATACTTAAGTCACGGGTTACTGCCGGATATTTTGCAATTCCTGTGTATTTATGGTTGAAGCTTGCAAACTCAAGAACTGTAAGGATGTCGATCACTGCAACATATGCTTTATCACCGATTCCATAAGTATCAGCTACCAGAGGATGAACCTCTCCAAGATATCCTACTACTTTACCGTCATAGATCATGTTTGCCTGTCTTCCCGGATGAAGGTAAGTCTTACCGCTGTTCGGGTCATAATCTACTTTGTCTCTCATGCCGACTTTCTCGAAGAACTCTTCGCAAACACCCTTCATGTCAAAGAAATCTCCGTTTCCGTACATACCAAGTGTGAAGTGCATACGCTCATCCGGAAGTTCTGTCAGAGGCAGGGAATGTGGACGATATACATTTCCAAGCTCATAGAGGCGGACATCTTTATTTCTTCTGTTGTAGTTTGTAGCCAGAGAACTGAGCATACCGTTTAATGTAGTAGTTCTCATTACACTGTAATCTTCTCCCAGAGGATTGCTGATCACGATTCCCTGACGAAGTTCACTGTCAGCCGGAAGTCTTAATTTATCAAATACCTTCGGGCTCTCGAAAGAATAGCTCATTCCTTCGGAGAATCCGCAGTATTCAGCGATGTCACGTGCTACAGATTCAATACGAAGTTTGAATGGAAGTTTACCTGTAGTAGCTTCACCTGTAGGAAGTGTTGTCGGGATCTTGTCATATCCGAAGAATCTGGCAACTTCTTCTGCAACGTCTGCTACATAATGAATATCCTGACGGAAAGTAGGAGCTACGATCTCGTTTGTCTCTTTATCGTAAGTCAACTCTACTTTTGCAAGGTATGCAAGCATTTCTTCCGGTGTCAGATCTGTTCCCAGAAGTGCGTTGATCTTCTCAGGTTTGAACGGAACTCTGGATGGCTCTCTTACTTCGCTGCATACATCTACCATTCCGCCTACAACTTCGCCTGCACCAAGTTCTTCCATCAGCTGGCATGCTCTGTCGATCGCTGCCTGTGCGTTGTTCGGATCAAGACCTTTCTCGAATTTACCGGAAGCATCTGTTCTCAGACCAATTCTCTTGGAAGAAAGACGGATGTTTGTTCCGTCAAAGCATGCTGCCTCGAAAAGAACAGTCTTTACATTATCTGTGATCATGGAGTTCTCTCCACCCATGATACCTGCAATACCGACTGCTTTCTCGCCGTCACAGATCATCAGTACCTGATCATCCATGGTACGTTCCTGACCGTCAAGTGTTACGAATTTCTCATCGTTCTTAGCACGGCGTACAACAATTTCTTTCCCTGCAATCGTATCCAGATCATAAGCATGCATTGGCTGTCCGAACTCTTCCATTACATAGTTTGTAATATCTACAAGGTTATTGATCGGGCGGATTCCGTTAGCTGCCAGACATCTCTGCATCCATTTTGGAGACGGTCCGATCTTAACATTCTTTACAACCCTTGCGCAGTAACGCGGGCAGAGCTGCGGATCCTCTACTGTAACTTTTACATAGTCGGATGCTTTCTCATCATTTCCCTTGCACTCTACTACAGGAGGGCAGAACTTCTTGTCAAAAGTAGCTGCTGCTTCTCTTGCAATTCCAAGTACACCGTAACAATCTACACGGTTGGATGTAATCTCATATTCAAATACAACGTCATCCAGTCCCAGGGCTTTGATTGCACTCTCGCCTACAACAGCATCTTCAGGGAAAATATAGATTCCGTATT
>CAJLTE010000054.1 GCA_905209435.1 uncultured Blautia sp.
CATCACAATCACGATATCCAAATCCTGCGGATACATCAGACTGTGGATCGGCATCTACAATCAACACTTTCATATTCTTTTGTGCTAATCCTACTGCTAAATTAGCTGTACATGCGGATTTTCCCGTTCCCCCTTTTTGGTTTACAATAGAAATAATTCTAGCCATTTTTCATCACCTTTCATCGTCGTCAATCAAAAAGAGGACTGAATTAGACAACCGGAATCTATATTCCATGCGAGCTAATTCAGTCCTATAATTACAATAATTCTGTTGTTTTTACTCTTGTCTTACACAAATCCATTTCCAGTCTGGATCTGTAATAATTCATATTCTGGAATGACAGCGCTGCCTTATTTTTCCCTTTTTCAGGGAGTTAAAAATAAGGACTAAATTAGTGCAACCCCTTGTATTTACTGGAGTTTTCTAACTTGTCCTTATTATAACTCGACCATGAGCGGATATATGCGGCAGCAGTTCCGGCTCTCTGTTTTCCCGTTTTGCCTGTGCAGTTTCCTTTTTGTTGTAGGAATTTACTACATTTCTCAGCATGGCATTGAAATTGAACGGTAATATTGGCATTCCTTTTGAATTGATAAACACAAATCCTTTCGTCCCCTCAATCTCCTGTTCAATCAAGCGTCTGCCAGTCACAAAATCAATCTCTTTCTGCTTTATCAAGCTTTTCCGCGCTGTTTCTGTCAATGGTATATCTCTGTTGCCTGATTGCGTTTTCGGCTGTGTAACATGGAATTTAAAGCCATCTCCATAGTCTTTGTAAATCAACTGTCGGCGAATATGAATTACATTTTCTTTCATATCGACTTCATTCTGCTGCAGACCAATTATTTCGCCAATTCTCAACGCCGTAGACAGTGCAAAACTTAATATTGGATAAATAACTAAGAAGCCACGTTCTCTGCGTAACAGCGGCATTTACGATATGATGCCGCAAACCATGCGGTTGTATATGGACAGCTGCGAAAGTAAAGACCGTGGGCGTATCCTTAAGGTACTTGCAGAGCTTACAGAACGTACCGGATTTACCAGTGCAGTCAATACTGTCAACGAGGCTGTACGCATGAATGCGACTGATCCGGATAGTCTTGAAACCCTGTACAGGCGGACTTATGCGGATGTTCCAGTCCTGCCGCCTCTGGATTCCGGGCCTGATATTCCAAAACAAAGGATCATTCCCTTTAGAAATGATCTTCAGAAACTGGATGCCGCCCTACACAAAGGAGGTGCCTTCAATCATGGCTGAAATAGAAAATTCTATTGCGCAATGCTGTAAGCAGCTGAGGCTGTCCACAAACTTTGCCGGACAGGCACTTACGCTGGAAGGAGATACCCCACAAAAGTACCTGCTAAACCTTCTGGAAAATGAGATCAGCTACCGTATTGAAAAAAGAAAAAGTAAATATCTTAATACAGCCGGTTTTCCACGCAGATACCGGGCAGAAGAATTCAAAACAGATGAAATTGATTTTCCTGATGGTATCAGTTTTCAAAGCCTGCTTGACCTGGATTTTTATCATGCCGGAAAAAATGTCATCATGTATGGAGGTACAGGAACCGGCAAAACGATGCTGTCAATACTAATCGGGATGTCGGCCTGCAATCAGGAGATCCCAGTCAGATTCTATCGCACTGCAGGACTGATCAACCTGTTTTCTGAAAGTCAGGGAAAAGGTACGCTCAGTACGTTGAAAAAGAAATTAAACAGCGCACAGATCCTGATTCTGGATGAATTCGGCTATGTTCCATATGACAGGAACGGTTCGCAGCTTCTGTTTGATTATCTGTCTGAGATACACGAGCAAAAATCTGTCATCCTGAATACGAACCTAGAATTCTCCCAATGGGTGAATGTTCTTTACGACCAGCGGATGACAACGGCACTGATCGGCAGGCTGACCCATCATGTAGAACTGATCCTGTTTCCTGGTGTCAATAACCGATTACGGGAATCCAGCATTAATGAAACACTTTCAAAGATCAACAGTCAGAATGGGTAAATTGTCCTAAAGTAAAGTCTGCTTCTACGCAGGCAAAATATTTAAAGAATGTCTGCAATGCCCTTTTAAATGGCTGGCAGGTACCATGACTGCCAGCTGGGCTTGCAATTACCTACAAAATGCAGCTGCAACGACCTACAAAAAGTTTTTGCAATTTTATGCAAAAAGGTCTTGCAAAAAACAAATATTGGATTTTGTACTCATATAAATTTCAAATAACTCATTTAACGTTATATTTCCACCTTTTGTACTGATTCCATCTTCCTGATCGCGCTGAATTTGTTTTTCTTTCTCTCGCAGCTCTATTAAGTCAAGAGAATAAACCGTGTTTCGTTTCCCGGCGGCATCCGTCCATTTGTAACAATATCTGCCGTCTTTGTTTTGGCTCTCGCCGACTTTCAACACACGGCCTTTATTATCTGTACGCTTTGCTCGTGCCATTTCCGCACCTTCTTTCTACTTTCGCCTGATAATAAAAGGGCAACAGTTTCGCCACCCTTTGACCTATTTTTATAATAAACTTTTAGTGCTTTATATACTTTTCATAATTTTCTTTTATTTCATGGTAATTCCGACGGCGGATTGAAACTGAATCGCCAGAATCCATAATGAAATTTTCGTCTGCGGACTGAATGTGATCCATGTTGACTAAAAAACTCTGATGGCAGCGCAAGAAACTTTTATCATTTAATTCATTCTGTAAATCACTTAATTTACTATTAGTGGCATAACACTTTCCATTAGTCGTAAAAATATGACAGCTTCTACCTTGACTCTCAATATATTCGATATCCCGATATGCAATATGATACAATTTACTCTGACTCTTAATTGTTAAAACTTCATTTTTCTTTAAAGATTCTTCAGCAATATCCGAAACTATTATATAAATATATCGAAGAATTTGTTCATTTTGGATTTTGTCAACCGTTTCCATTATAATTTTTCGATACTCAGTGATATACTCTGGTTTCCTATGTCTAGCTTTCTCTCGTTGTAATTCTGCTTTCAGTTTCTCAATTTCTTTTTTCTGATCACAAATAATCTCCGTCGCAAGTGTCTGACTCCCTTCTTCTTGTAAATTCATATCCTGTCTATGTATTTTATACTTATTTTCAAGATTTTCCTTTTCTTGTTCTATTTTTTTGTCCAAGTCATCCCAAAATTCGGCAGTCAGATCTTCTTCCATATCTTCAAGCACCTCTTTTAATTCTTCCGGTGTTCCTTTAAAATTTTTTTTGACATTTTCTAAACGTTTCGGTAAGATTTTCGTATAAAATTTTTGAGCTTCATTATTTTTTATGTTTGTCAATGTATAAACCTCAGCTAACTTCTTTACAAAAATATATTAATCTTGAAAATTTTTCTTTTTCTATGCAAGGTTTTTCCTTTAAAGAAAAGACTATTATTCGTCACAATTATTCTTGGAAAGAACAATTAGATTTTGAAATTAAAACTTATGCAAACAAAGAAGAGTTTACCTTTGATCCTCAATCATCTTCTACTTATTCTCCGCCAGATATCAATGCTAACCCTAATTGGAAAAAACGAAAAGTTGAGATTATTCATGGTTATACTTTTGATTCACCTAAAGAAGCATTACGCTGTGAATTTCTTAAAATGTTAGAATTAGGAATTAAAATCAGGAAATGTGCTGTATGTGGTAAATATTTTATTGTAACAGGGCATAATGGTAAATGCTGTGATAATTTGTATAATGATACTGGATTGACCTGCCAGCAGGTTTTTTCTGATCGCAATTACAAAAATAAGCGCAAACAAAATCCTATACTTAAAGAATATGATAAGGCTTATAAACGAATGTACGCCCGATATAGCAATAAGAAAAATCTTACTTCAAAAGAATATGCCAAATGGAAAGAACAGGCAAAACAAGAACGTGACAGAGCTTTAACAGCTTATAATAAATCACCATCAGACAGCATAGTTAATAATTTTAAACGTTTTCTCGAAAATAAATAAAAAAACAGCACGTTAAACCATACCGGGTAATTATCTTCTATATATTCCAATTTGTTCTAAATCATGTTATACTAAAGAAGCTGTCGAACCTCCAGCAGAAAGGAGGTGGACTCCATAGAAGAAATTCTCACCACATTTCTTGTCTCTGTTATAGCAGGCGTAGTTAGCTACTACATATGCAAATGGCTGGACAGTAGACGATAGACAGCAACAGTCTAAACGGAATAGCTCACCGTAACGAGCAAGAAAGCCCCCAGAGCTGGCACTCTGAGGGCTTTTGTTTTGCTTCACGGAATCTCACCACATTCCTTAGCTACTGTTAGTATATGCGGAATGTGCCAAAAAGTCAACTCAAAAATAATGGTACACATTTCCTATATTTCTGGCGTTTGTCCTAAAAATGTCACAAAATCACGATTTCGAAAATTTTCTCATGTCTGGAGATGCCGCAAAATCAAGGGTTTGAGAAATTAATGGGTGTATTATAACCTCTTTTGCTAGAAAAAGAAATATAATTTTTGAGTTTTTTCCTTTTTTTGCTTGCAAAAGCACAATTCATCTGTTACAATGTAATCTGTTGAACACAAGGTTACTGTTTAGACGCTATGCACACAGCAGACAGTAACAATAAAGCGTCAAGGAGGTGCTATCATGGCTAAATGTGCAATCTGTGAGAAAGCTGCTCATTTCGGAAATAATGTAAGTCATTCACATAGAAGATCCAATAAAATGTGGAAATCTAACGTAAAATCCGTTAAAATCAAAACTGCTGAAGGCGGAGCTAGAAAGACATATGTATGTACTTCTTGCTTAAGATCCGGTAAAGTAGAAAGAGCATAATAACACCATTGCCCCTGTTTTTGCAGGGGTATTTTTTTTGTTATTGAAAATTCTTCCGGGCAGGATCTATTTTTAACTATCAATCCACCTATATCAGAAAATCTTAGTTTTCCACCCATTTCCCCCGTCAAAATAAAATATATAAAACAGCAAAAGACTGCCGTAAACCGAATATCCTTTGAAATCCGTAAAAATTTCTCCGATATCCTGCTCCGGCAGTCTCTCTTTATTTCGTTTTTAATGGCAGAAAAGATGATACCCCAACAGCAGGAAAATTCCGGCCGAAACTACAAGAATCACATTTTCCGCGATCAACAGTCCGATCACCATTCCAAGACCTATAAAAAACAGCATGAAGCCAATCAGCTTTTCCAATTCTCCTGCACCTTTTCTTTTTCATTGGTTTGCTATAGTTTATGCAGATATATTCTCAGAAATGTGTGAAATTATGTCATCTGACTTCTACAATATTTCTACTGTTGTTTATTTCTCCTGTTCGCTGCTTGGTTCATCATCACCTTTTCCAGCTGTAAAGGCTGTGAATCGGTCTACAAAATCAGGAACCATGTCAAGTACCTTGGTAAGTCCGTCCTGGTTTTTCACATTGACAAGTTTAGTTGTTCCATTCTGGATAACAAGCACTGCACAAGGCGTCATCTTTCCGGCCATTCCGCCGCCGCCATTGTCCTTCTTCTCTCCTGAAAAAGCGCCTGCACCTACACCAAAAGATACATCCATAAGAGGAAGGATGATCGTATCACCTACATGAATTGCCTCCCCTACTACAGTTTTCGCGGAAATAAAACTATCCATTCCTTTGAACAATGAATTTACAGTCTCTTTAAAGTTATTTTCGTTTGCCATGATCATGCCCTCCTGGTTTTCCAACGTTTTATAACGTATTTTATATTTTTATCAAAATAGATACTCAATGCAGCCCTCACAAAAACAAATCCATATATTCTTCCTTTTGCCTTAATGTTTCCCTGCAGATAGTTTTCTCCGTCGAACCGCGGAGTAATCTGCACACAATTCTTATGGAATGGAATTGTCATGCCAAGCACTGCAAGTGCTGTACCTGTCAAGGCCGGATCTTCGCAGGAAAAGGTAATCTGTCCTTCTATCCTGGTCGGAAAAATGTGTTTCAGCAAAAATTTTGCATGTTTCCATACAAGATCTCTTGCTGCTTTCACCCTGGGATGTTCAAGAAATTCCTTCCACCAGGAAACTCTGTTTCTAATCCCGCCTAAAGTCATGTAAATGCTGTGCAGCTTTTTCTGAATATTTTTGATAATTTTCTGCAGACATCTATATATCTTTTTTATAAAAAATGTTTTCTGCTGTACAGTCTTATCAAAATTCTCCTTCTTACCAGCAATTTCATTAGAGATTTCTGTTGATACAGTTTCTTCTGTTTCCTGCTCATCCGCACGCTGCATACTCTCCTCTGAATTGTCCGCTGAATTATCTTCCTGCTGCATGTGATCCCGTTTTCCTTCAGCAGAATCCACAGGATTCTCATTTAAAACTTTAGAATTTATCTTTGTCTTCTCATCAGTTCCAGACGTTTTTTCTTTTTTACGGGATTTCTTCTGTAACCCTGCCTTTCTATTCCGATGTTTCTTCAATAATCTATCTATCGGAATCCCAAACAGATAAAATATCAGACTCAACTGCTGATCTTTCCATCCCACTTTCAGTGAAACTGCATGGAACAGCCAGCTTACAATCCCTTCGCCTTCTATCTGTTTCAATTCACCCTCTGTCTTCACAGCTGATGCTTTATACCTTACAGGGCAGAAAAGAACAAGTAAAACCGCCAGTAAAAGGAGTCCCAGCAAAATCCCCAGTATGATCAATATAAACTTAAGGATCAGCCATAAAATATGTAACATATTCTCACCTGTTTTCTATATATTCAGCTGTTGCAAAGGTTCCTGTCTTTGTATACATTTCATCTACCAGACTCCGTACCATTTCCAGAGCTTCATCCTTATCCCTGGCCATTCCTATGATCTTCGGGCAAATCCCATAAAAGCTCTTCTGCACCAACATTGCTGCAGGAATGATATCCATCAGATTTAATGGATTCTCTGACAATGTCAGAAGATAAATTCCAGGGACTAATTTTCCGTTATTCAGTTTCTTTTTTATCCTATCGGGATTCTTTACTGATTCCCCTGTCAGAAAATTCTCCTGCCATTCCAGCATCTTGCTCCTTCTCCCATTCTTCTGCATTTGTCAGGCAGATGAAAATTCATCTGCTCCCTGGTCTGCTTCATTAAAAGCATTCCCATATTCTCCGAAATTTAAACCGGGCTGCGTCAAAAAACACAGCCCTGTCCACGTTAATAATACTTATGCTGTTTTCCCCAGAGTCCGTTGCTTCTCATCTCCAGATACTCCTGATATGCACGCTCTACAATCTGCTTCTCATTGGAAAATCTCAACAGATGATAAATTTCATGATATTTATAATATCCTGAATCTACAAAAAACTCTTCTCTTTGGGGCTTACTATGATAATTATCCGCAGTCATCAGATACCAGTGTACCTCTTTGGAAACCACGTCCTCCGGAACGGTAAAGTTATATTGGCTCTTCCCGATATATTTGACAATGGTAGCCCGCACTCCAGCCTCTTCCATCACTTCACGTAATGCCGTCTGTTCATGCGTTTCACCCGGCTCCACAGTTCCCTTCGGTAATACCCAGCCCTCATAACGGTTCCTGTAAGATTTATACAATGTAAGAATCTTACCCCGATGAATTACCACACCGCCACAGCTCGTTGCTTCTATCATAATGCAATCCCTCCTGTTTTGCGTGGTATTAAAAACTGAATATAGTATACCTCTTTTTCACCAAACCCGCAACCCGTAAATATGGAATCATCATGGCAAGATTACAAATACAAAAATGCTCTGTTCAGAGATATCGTTACAGCCATCTCATAAAACAGAGCATTTTATTCATAAATCGGACAGATATCGCGATTCGCCAGTATTCCTTGATTGGGTTAATTATCAAAATAATACGCATCAAATATCTGGCCTGCGATCGGCACAGCTGCCTCGCTTCCTGTACCACCATTCTCAACAATAATAGCTACTACGAGGTCAGGATCATCTACATTAGAGTATCCGATAAACCAGGAATGGCTAGAACCATTTTCATCAAATTCCGCTGATCCGGTTTTACCTGCTACTGTATATCCTCTTCCGTTTAAAGCAGATGCTGTTCCATTCTCCACAACGCCTTTCATCAGTTTTCCAAGGATATTTGCCTCATTTTCCGTCATCAGACGTTTATAACTCTCCGGCTGTGTCGTCTTGACTGTTTCACCATCTGAGCTGACTACAGAATCTATCAGATATGGTTTCATCAACTCACCGCCATTGGCAATAGCGCTGGTAATCAATGCCATATGCATCGGAGATACCAGCGTATTTCCCTGTCCGATCGCAGTCTGCATGACTTCTGCAACTGAAGAATTTCCATTAAGTGTAAAGTTACTTTTTTTATAGGAAGTAAGCGGCAGACTCTTATTGAACAGAAGCTCTTCTGCCGTCTTTCTCAGAGAACTGCCCCCAACTATAGTTCCTATCTCCGCAAAAGCACTGTTGCAGGAGTTTGCAAAAGCACTGTAAAAATCCTCCTGACCGTGAACTGTCCCGCCATAACAGCGAATCGTGTGATCTTCCGTTGTAATGCTTCCCTCACAAAGATAAGAAAATCCTTCCAGACTTCCTTTAGTCCTGAAATAATCAAGAGCGGTTACCACTTTGAACGTCGAGCCGGGAGGATATGCTCCGTTAGTCGCTCTGTTAAGCAAACTGCTGTCATTAGAGTCATTAACCAGAGTATCCCAGTTATCTGCGATGGTATTCGGATCAAAATCCGGTTTGCTAAGTTCCACCAAAATCTTTCCGGTAGACGGCTCTATGGCTACAACTGCCCCCCTTCTGTCACCCAATGCATTATAAGCAGTTGTCTGAAGGTCTGCATTCAATGTTGTTACTACAGAGTCACCTGTATTCTTCTGATTCTTAAATTCATTCTTCATCTGATTAAGAAAAAATTCATGGGATGTCAGAAGCTGAAAGTTTGCCTCTGATTCCAGACCACTTTTACCGTTTGTATCATATCCTACTACATGAGCAAACATATTCGCATACGGATAAGTACGCTCCTCTGTCCCATCTTCATACACATTGGTCTGTGCAAGCACCTGCTCATCAGCTGATATGATCTTACCTCGCACAACTCTGTCTGAAAATGTATCCTGTCTGGTATTATATGGACTGTTAATAAAGTCCTCGCTCTTTGCATAATTGAAATAAACCAGATATCCGATCATGCTTACAAAGATCAGCACAAAAAAGCAGGATACAAAAGTATATTCCCGGTTGCGGGATCTTTTTTTTCTAGAAATCTCCTGAGCTTTGCGCTTCTGCCGCTTCCTGAGCTCTTTGCGCTGCTTCCTTTCTTCGATATCTCTCAATTTCTTCGTCCTCGTCTTCTCTCAAAATATACAATCCCTGAATGATTGCCAACATCAGCACTGTACTTGCAACAGAACTTCCGCCATAGCTGACCAGTGGAAGTGTTACACCTGTCATAGGAATAAACTTTGTTGCACCACCAATCGTCAGAAACACCTGAAATGCGTATTCTGTACCAAGTCCAAGTGCGATTAGTTTATAAAACGGCTTCTTTATCTTAAGTGCGATATTTACGATCATCAAAAAGAAATTCATACATACAAGAATCAGGCAGATTGCAAAAATACCTCCCAGTTCCTCACAAATAGCACTGAATATAAAGTCATTCTTAACAACCGGGATTTTTTCCGGTGATCCCTGGCATAATCCCATTCCAAACCATCCACCCGTTCCGATGGCAAACAATGACTGAACGATCTGATATCCTTCATTCTGGTATACCGCCATAGGATCTTTCCAGGCAGTTACCCTCTGCCGTACATGTCCAAACAGATGATATGCAACAACTGCTCCTGCTGACCCGCCTGCAAGCCCAAGCGCCAGATATCCCACATTTCTGGAAGCCACATAGATCATGATCAGATATGCGGCGAAAAAAATCACCGCGCTTCCAAGGTCTCTGGACAATACCAGAATTCCCACATGCAAGCCTGCTACCACAGTCGCCTGGACTACCTTCGAAAAATCTGCCCCATTTCTCAGCAAAGCTGCCATAAAAAATACAAATGTGATCTTGATTGCCTCTGACGGCTGGATCCCCATCAGGGAAAGCTTCGCACCATAGCTTGTCTGAGCAAGCACCAGTACTGCTGCCAGAAGCACAATTCCAATCCCCGCGTACAACCAGGTCAGATCCTTTAGAAATTTCATCTTTCTGATCAGAACCGGAACTGCAAGGGCCACTGCATTCACACCAGACACGATAATAAGCTGTCTGGTCGCAGTAGACACATCCAGCCTGCACAGCATAATGAATCCCACGCTCAGAAGCATACACATATTGTTCAGCAATAAAATCGATGCTTTCTTATATATAAGCCTGTACAGAATCTGGATTACTGCAAAAAACGCCATCATCTCCACATAGAACAGAATTACCTGAAATTTTCCCGTCTTTAGATAGATGACCAGAAATGCAGTAAAATCCATGAAAAAGATAAGCATCAGCTGCTGCCGCAGCGATTCGTTTTTCTCCTCCTCACTCTGCTGTTTCACCAGATAGAAACAATGGAATGTGTAAATCACCATCAGGGTAAGGATCACATACTTGGATAATTCTACAATTACATTAATCATATGCCTTACTCGGCTCCTCTTTTAAAATGTCCCTTTGTATACTCCCGCTTCGGAGGATTTCCGCCATTCTGATAAACTTCCCGGAACTCTTCATAAATCTTTAACGCTTCCTGAGGCTTCTCAATGGTAAACGCAAGTCTCAGAGAAGAAACACCAAGTTTGTCTATCTGATTTTTCTCCTTCAGCAGGCCATAGGGAATACTGTTGTAAATGATATTATAGCAGGGAATGCTAAAATTTGTATTCTCCATTTTCCACGGGTTACATACACATTTGGCTGTAAATTCCTTGTCATAACGGTCTTTAAGAGTTACCCACTCTTCTTTATGATTACACCCATAAACATTCTTATGCACGCATTGGGCGGAAATCATCAACGGAAGATATCCATAAATCAATATCTCACTGTCCTGATTATTTCTGTGCCGGGTCTCTCCTTCGTTTAATTCAAGCGGAACTGTATTTCGCATGATTTTCTGCTCATTCCAGAATTCCTCTGCCACATTGTTCCATGTATACATGCTATGATCCAGCACACATTTCTCAGCCAGACCGACTTTCTGCAGAATCGCAAATGTTTCCAGGTTTCTCACAAGAAATCCTGTCATTCCTCTGTTCAGCCAGTCTTTTATCTGAAACTTCAGTTTTTCTGGCATCTCTCCTCTCATAATATGTGGCAGTGACAGATACATTTCCATCCCCCGGCGCACACCCTCGTCAAGGCATGCCTCCATGGCATCACCGTTCAGGTACATTCCCTGTATTCCCTCACTTTTATATAACGCAAGTGCGGTCTCTTTTTCTTCACAGGAAACATAAATTGGCAGTTTTTTTTCTGTTTCTTCAGATCTGCACCTCTGTTCAGATAACTTTTGTTTCAGCCATAAACTGCCTGTTTCTTTTCTTCTGTACGGTTGCAGAATCTCCTTTTCCAGGGCTTCCAGGGCCTGTCTGCGGGCTTCATTCAGTATTTTCATCGGAATAAAAATACTCTCATCCATCTGAATATCCAGACTCTCCCACTCATAGACAGTATTTCCCAGTTTCTCCATCTGTGAACGGACTCGTTCTTCTGTCAGAGGCTGCTTTTGCGCATACTGTACTTCTCCTACTGATGCAGATCCATGGATTCCTCTGCAGGCCACATCCAATATTACCGGACTTCCCGGATAAAGAATTAATGTTCCCTGAATTTTTTCTTTTTTCTGTTTTAATACAGGTGTAATATCTCCTGTTTTCTTTTCATTGGTAAATGCCATCATAGACGGCCCATTCTGCACCTGATAATATCCAGTACAGGACCCGCCTCTGTTAAACAGATCCAGCAGATATTGTTTATCTTTCTCATCTACTTTATACTTCTCAGCACCCTTTTCCAAAAGAATATCCAGATATTTCCTGTATACGGAAGTGACCCCTGCTGTATATCCCGGCTGTTTCATTCTTCCTTCTATTTTAAGAGAAGTAACTCCCGCATCCAGAATCTGCGGCAGAATTTCTATTGTAGAAATGTCCTTAAGACTCAGTGGACATATTTCTTCCGGATTTCGTTTTACCTGTTTCCGATTTCCCTGGTTTCTTTTTGCAGAAATTCTGTTTTCTGAGGTTCTGTCTTTACTTTCACCGCACAGTACAGTATGGTATGGAAGGCGGCACGGCTGAGCACAGCGGCCTCTGTTTCCACTTCTTCCTCCAAGAATACTGCTCATGAGACATTGTCCGGAATAGCTGTAACATAATGCGCCATGAATAAATGATTCAATCTCTATAGGGCTTGTCTCATGCATTCTTCTGATCTCATCTAATGAAAGTTCTCTGGCAGTTACTACACGGGAGGCTCCCTGTTCCTCCAGAAAACGCATTCCCTCAGGTCCGGTCACAGTCATCTGCGTACTGGCATGAAGATGCAGACCCGGAAACATCTCCCTGATTGCCATAAATACGCCCATATCCTGAACAATTACCGCATCCAGCCCTTCTTTATAATACGGAAGCAGATAATCATACAAATGTTCCGAAAGTTCTCTGTTCTTTAGAAGCGTGTTAACTGTCAGGTACAGTTTCTTTCCATGAATATGGGCAGTATCAATTGCACGGAGAAGCTCTTCTTCTCCGAAATTCTTCGCATATGCACGCGCTCCAAATGCAGCCCCTCCCACATAAACCGCATCTGCTCCGGCGCCAATAGCTGCTTCGAATCCTTCATAAGAACCGGCAGGTGCCAGAAGTTCTATTTCATTTCGTCTCACTTATATACCTCACATAATAAAATTACAAAGGGGAAATCACCGAAGCAATCCCCCCTCTTATTATTTCAGCAGTTCATCAATCTGTTTCTCAAGTTCATTGTTCTGCTTTTCCAGTTCATCGTTTCTTCCTGTCAGAAGGCTCTTCTGCTCGGTCAGTTCCTGTTCATGCTTCTGCACTTCCTCGATCTGCATACGAAGAGAAATCAGTTCATGTTTCAGATCGTACATCTCCTGATCCTTCTGCTGTAAATCCTGTTCAAAAACCTCTGCCTGTTTCTTAGCCTTAAAATAATCATCTGTGATATTCAAACTAAGAAGTGTATGCTTGGTCTCCATCGGCTGTCTGCTGTAACCCGGCATACCGCTTAATTCATCCATCTTTTTATTTATATAGGATGCTACTTTCTGGAAATATTCTTCCGATTCATAACCTCCCAGCGTAATAATCTTACCTCCAATGATTACCTTTGCTGTATTTTTGACCGCCATCCGTACGAGCCTCCTGTATCTTATTATTACTATTCTGCAAATTCACATTATATGTCGCAAATTTTTGTTCTTTTAACCGGACAGATTAATTCATCCATCCTGCTAATCCTTCATAACAAAACAATTTTTTTGTATTCTATTCTGTTATAATACTGGGCAAAATCATATTCAGGTCTGCCTCTCTAACGTTACTGAACACTGAATGATCAATAACTCTTTATCTAACGAGAATTCCAGACATTTATTTCATTATACTCGAAAGCGGTCGAAATGTATAGGAATTTTTAAAAAAGTTTTACTTTTTGATCTTTTAACAACTTTTTGATTAGTTTTTCTCGGGCATCTGGTAACCCAAATGCTCATATGCAAGTGCAGATGCCATTCGTCCACGCGGAGTACGATTCAGGAATCCATTCTGAAGCAGATAAGGTTCATATACATCCTCCAATGTACCGGAATCCTCTCCTATAGCGGCTGCCAGTGTTTCCAGTCCTACCGGTCCACCCTGGAAATTAACAATCATTGTCTGCAAAATTCTGCGGTCAATCTTATCAAGACCGTATTGATCCACTTCCAGAAGATTCAGCGCAAAGCACGCTACATCGTAAGTAATCCTGCCATCATACTTCACCTGCGCAAAATCGCGAACTCTTTTCAACAAACGATTTGCAAGTCTCGGGGTTCCCCTCGACCTTTTGGCAATCTCCGCTGCTCCTTTCTCGTCAATCTCCACCCCCAGAACCTGAGCAGAACGGATAATGATAGTTTTCAATTCGTCGTGAGTATAAAATTCCAGATGATGCATCACACCAAAACGGTCACGAAGCGGTGCAGACAGAAGTCCGGCTCTCGTTGTAGCCCCTACCAGAGTAAACTTCGGCAGATCCAGACGAATAGATCTGGCTGATGCACCTTTTCCGATCATAATGTCTATAGCATAATCCTCCATAGCAGGATAAAGTACCTCTTCTACCTGCCTGTTCAGACGATGGATCTCGTCCACAAACAGGATATCTCCCTCCTGAAGATTGTTCAAAATCGCAGCCATCTCTCCTGGTTTCTCAATCGCCGGACCGGAAGTTACCTTCATATGAACTCCCATCTCATTGGCAATAATTCCGGAAAGTGTTGTTTTTCCAAGTCCCGGAGGGCCATAAAACAGCACATGATCCAATGCATCATGACGCTGCTTGGCAGCTTCTATATATACTTTTAAAGTATTCTTTGTCTTTTCCTGACCAATGTAATCATCAAGAGTCTGAGGTCTGAGATTTCCCTCCAGGGAAAAATCCTCCTCTGTGACATCTGTGGTTATAATACGTTTCTCCATTTAATATTTATTCCTGGCCTTTCACTAACCTGTTTTTCTATATCCAGATATATCTGTATCCTTTTTACCCGAATCCAGACAACTTATAGTCCCTTTTAATAGTAAAATCATTGTTTCGAGTCAGGCGGATAAAATCATCCGCTTCGCTACGTGGCTCTACACCAAATATCTGCTCCGCAGTTTATTTCGTTGAATCAAAAATTTTTTAATGCCGCTTTCAGCAAACCTTCCACATCGTCCGGCGCTACATCCGTAACTTTACGCACTGCACGAAGTGCATCTGTGCTACTGTATCCCAACGTAACCAGCGCTTCTACCGCCTCCTGTCTGCCATCTGAGATATCTCCAAGTCCTGCTGCCGCCTTCTCCTGCTCATGTGCCAGTTTCAGTTCGAATGCATCCTCAAGTTTCATCTTATCCTTCAATTCAAGAATCAATTTCTGCGCAGTCTTCTTTCCGATTCCCGGAGCCTTGGACAACGTTTTTACATCGTCTGAAAGGATTGCAAATCTCAGTTCATCTGCTGTGATTCCTGCCAGAACTCCTACTGCTGCCTTCGGTCCAACTCCATTTACACCCAGAAGCAGCTTAAACATCTGTAGATCATCTTTGGATCTGAAACCATATAATTTCATGGCATCTTCTCTTACACTAAAATAAGTATGGATCTTTACTTCCTCTCCCATATGGATGTTTGACAGATCCGTACCTGTCATATATATGTCATATCCGATCCCGCCTGCCTCAACAATGACAGAGTTCTCGGTCATATCTACTGCCGTTCCATGAACAAATGCGATCATGATATTTCCTCCGGTTTCCTGATTACTTCTGAACTATCATAACACATCACACCGCAGAGTGCAAACATATATTCGAATGCATAAATAATTTGGGGCACTTTCTATTTTTTGAATTCTCAGCACGTATCAGCATTTCTATTTGGGTGATTTTTGCAGGAAGCGTAGTAACTCTTAGTTCCGGGAAATCTGCGTTATGAACAAAATGCTCACTGTCTGAGCGAAGCAAGTTTGAGCATTTTGCGAATGCTTTTAGCAGATTTTCCGAAACTTAGAGTTCCTAGCTTCCGAAACTGAACCCAAATAGAAATGCTGACACGTGCGTCCCCATACAAAAAACTGCTATGCAAGTTTTACCTCACACAGCAGTTCTTTAAAATTACTGAATAATATGTCTCGGGCAAGCCTCTCTACATGCACCGCAGTTTGTACACTTACTGTAATCTACATGAGCACAGAAGTTATCAACTGTAATCGCGCCATTCGGACAAGTCTTCTCACACTTCTTACATCCGATACATCCAACTTCACAGGCAGATGTAACAGCCTTACCTTTCGCATGAGAGCTGCACTGTACGAATGTAGTCTGCTCATACGGAACAAGCTCGATCAAATGCTTCGGACATTTCGCAACACATTTACCACACGCTTTACATGCCTCTTTATCAACCACAGCCACACCATTCACTACATCAATAGCACCAAACGGACAGGCTTTTACGCAGCTTCCGAATCCAAGACATCCAAATCCACAGGCCTTAGCTCCGCCGCCGGGAATGAAAGCCATCATTTCACAGTCTTCCACACCTGTATATTCATAATTGTCTTTTGTCTTTTCGCAGGTACCTGCACATTTTACATATGCAACCTGACGGGCTGTCTCAACAACTTCCTGTCCCATGATCGCTGCGATCACTTTTCCGACAGGCTCACCACCTACAGGACAACCGTTTACAGGCGCTTCACCTTTGGCAATTGCTGCAGCAAGACCATCACAGCCCGGGTAACCACAGCCACCGCAGTTATTTCCAGGAAGTGCTTCACGAACAGCAACCTCTTTCTCATCTACTTCTACTGCAAATTTCTTACCTGCAACTCCGAGGAAAATACCAATAAAAAGACCTACTGCCGCAACCAGTACAGTTGCCGCGATAATTGCTCCTATATTCATACCAGTCCCCTCCTTAAATCAGTCCTGAAAATCCGAAGAAGGCAATTGCCATCAGTCCGGCTGTCAGCAGAACTGTAGGGAATCCCTGGAAGGATTTTGGAATGTCATTGTATGCGATTTTCTCACGGATACCAGCCATCAGCACGATGGAAATAGTAAATCCCACTGCTGTTGCAAATCCGTTCACTGTTCCCTGAAGAACATTATACTCTTTCTGCACGTTTGTAAGGGCAACACCAAGAACCGCACAGTTTGTTGTGATCAGCGGAAGATACACACCAAGTGCCTGATACAGGGAAGGCATTGTCTTCTTAAGGAACATCTCTACAAACTGTACCAGCGCCGCGATCAGCAGGATGAATACGATAGTCTGCAGATAAGTCAGGTTCGTAGGAACCAGGATAGCATTGTAAATAATACCTGTCACAAAAGATGACAGTGTAATAACGAAAATGATCGCACCGCCCATGCCGGCTGCTGTCTCAACACTCTTGGAAACACCAAGGAAAGGACAGAGGCCAAGGAACTGGCTGAGGACTACGTTATTTACAATCGCTGAGCTTACAAGTATGATCAAAAGTTCTTTCATAATCCATTACCCCCTTTTTCCCTTGCACATGGTATTTCCGCAGGCTGCACAGCTTCCGCCGCAGTCCGGATTACTCGGGTCAATGCCACGTTTAGCTGCACCAAGTTTAAATTTGTTCTGTAATGCGGAAAGTGCTGCCAGAACAAAAAATGCTCCAGGTGCGAGAATAAAGATTGTAATTGGTTCATAACCAGCTTTACCTGCTGCAGCATCTGCCAGAGGAAGAATCTGATGTCCGAAAATAGATCCGGCACCGATCAGTTCACGTACTGCACCGATACAGGTAATACTTAAAGTAAATCCAAGGCCCATACCAATACCATCGAACAAAGATGCGATTGGTTTATTTTTGGATGCATATGCTTCTGCACGGCCAAGGATAATACAGTTAACTACGATCAGAGGAATATAAATTCCAAGTGAATCATACAGACTTGGAATAAATCCCTGTAAAAGAAGCTGTACGACTGTTACAAACGAAGCAACAACTACAATAAATGCAGGCATACGAACTCTGTCCGGAATAAAGTTTCTCAGAAGAGAAATCATTAAGTTGGATGCTGCAAGGATTACTGTTGTAGTAAGTCCCATTCCGATACCATTAGTTGCAGATGTGGTAATAGCCAGCGTCGGACACATACCAAGCATCAGTACAAAGGTAGGATTTTCTTTGATGATTCCGTTATATAAACGTTCAGCAGGTGTGTTTGGTTTCATCACTGATTTCCCCCTTTCTCATACTGGAATGCACATAATCCGGCATTAACACCGTTTGTCATGGCATTCGTTGTAATAGTGGCACCACTTAACGCATCGATCTGATCATCCGCTGTGGCACCGGTCTTTGTATATTCAAATTTATCTACGTTCTTATCTTTGAACTGATCCTTAAATGCATCTGTGTTTGCTCTCATACCAAGACCTGCGGTCTCACCGATGGAAAGAATGGAAATTCCATTTAAGGTACCGTCATCCTGGATACCCATTGCAAACTGGATATCTCCGCCGTAACCCTCGGAAGTGGTTACTGTAAATGCATATCCCAGTTCATTGCCTGAAGCATCTTTGGCAAGCATAGTCTCATCTATGGACTGTGCCGCATATCCGTTCTCATCCAGATAAGACTGCATGGCATCCGCATCCACATCCACTGTCTCAAAGCTGTCCGCATCTGCAAATACTGCCTTATACGCATCCTGTTTCGCCTGTGCTTCCTGCTTTGCAATAGGATCTGCTGTAATATCCTGGACTACACCAAGGGCAAGTCCTGCCACCAGTGTGATCACTGTAATGGCTATGGTATCTTTGATAATTCTGTTACTCATGCCTTTTTGCCCCCTTTCCCAAATGCCGGGTGACGAGTCACACGTTCAATCATCGGAACTAACAGGTTGCAGAAAATGATCGCATAGGATACGCCCTCTGCGGAACCGCCAAAGAGACGGAAGACCGCAGTCAATACACCAAGACAGACACCGTATACATACTGTCCTCTTGGTGTGATCGGTGTTGTGACATAGTCTGTAGCCATAAACCATGCACCAAGCATAAGACCACCGCCGAAGATGTGGCTGAACAGATAATTCACGTCAAATCCCTTGCCTGTTCCAAGCATGTAAAGGATTACAAATACTGCGAAACTTCCAATATAGGTAAGCGGAATCTTCAGATCGATCACCTTGAAAACCAGAAGGATTGCTGCTCCGATCAGGATCGCAAGGGCAGAAGTCTCACCGATAGTTCCCTGGATATCACCGATAAACATATGTAATACAGATACAGAACTGTCTGTAAATCCATTCTGTTTCAGAGCTGCCAGAGGAGTTGCACCGGATACAGTATCTACCACACCTCTGAAGCTGTCGCTTACTGCGAAATCTGTCATCTTTCCTGCGAAAGAGATCATCAGGAAACATCTTCCTGCAAGTGCCGGGTTCATGAAGTTCTGTCCCAGACCACCGAAGAGCTGTTTTACAACGATAATCGCAAATGCACTGCCAAGTACAGGCATCCAGAGCGGAATTGATGCAGGCATATTTAATGCAAGTAATAAACCTGTAACAACTGCACTGAAGTCTGTAATTGTGTTCTTCTTATGCATCAGCTTGTCATAAATCCACTCAAAGAATACACTGGAAGCAACGGTGATCACTACTACCAGTAAGGCACGAAGGCCAAAATTATAAATTCCAAACAGTGTGGCCGGCAGAAGCGCCAGTGCCACAAGCTGCATGATTTTGCTTGTTGTCATCTTATCCCGGACATGGGGATTGGATGATACATGTAACATCTGATCCATTACGATGTCCCCCTTTTACTTTTTCTTACGGCTTGCCAGAACCATCTTACGCATAGATTTGATCATCTGGGTCAGCGGACGCTTAGCCAGACAGATATAACTGCAGCAGCCGCATTCGCAGCATTCCATACCATCAAACTTCTGGAAGCTTTCCATGTCACCATGTTCTGCAAATGTTGCAAGTCTTGCAGGAATGACATGACCGGGACAGACACCTACACATCTGCCGCAATTAATGCATGCAGTCTGCTCAGCATCCGCCACATCATCCTTCTCCAGACAGAGACAGGCAGAACTTGTTTTGATACATGGTACATGAGTATCGTACATGGCAAATCCCATCATAGGACCACCGGAGATTACTTTTGAAATATTGTCTGTCAGTCCGCCGGCAGCTTCGATCAGCTCTGCCATATCTGTTCCTGAAAGGACTTCAAAATTTTGCGGATTCTTAATTCCCTGTCCTGTTACTGTTACGATACGATCCATAACAGGTTTTCCAAGGATAACTGCCTCATAAACAGCAATTACGGTATCTACGTTATCAACAACACATCCCGCATCTGCTGGAAGCATGGTTGAGTTGATTTCTCTGTCTGTGACAGCCTTGATCAGGAAACGCTCACCACCCTGCGGATACTTGGTCATCAGTTCCGCAACTTCGATACGCGGGATATCTTTTACCATTTCTTTCAGCTTTGCAATACAGTCAGGTTTATTATCTTCAATACAGATATAACCCTTCGCATTGTCAAAAAGTTTCAACATGACTCTTAAACCTTCGATAAGCTTCTCAGAGTCATCCAGCATTCTTCTGTAATCGCTGGTAAGATATGGCTCACACTCAGCACCGTTTACAAGAATATGATCGATCTTGTCCGGTTCCTTTGGAGCAAGTTTTACCTGTGTCGGGAATCCGGCACCACCCATTCCTACTACTCCGCCTTCTTTAATTCTTGCCAGGATCTCTTCTTTTGAAAGATCCTCCAGTCGTGCAGGAGTAAATTCCACACTTTCATATTTCTGATCATTCTCAATGATAATAGAATTGACCATAGATCCTGTTGCTGTCAGTCTCGGTTCAATTCCTTTTACTGTACCGGAAACAGACGCATGAATCGGTGATGAGACAAAGCCTGCAGCATCCGCAATTTTCTGTCCTGCAAGTACATGGTCTCCTTTCTGAACCACCGGTGCAGCCGGCGCACCAATGTGCTGTGAAAGAGGATATACCATATCTCCCTTAGGCAGATATTTCACTACCGGACTGTTCTTGGATAATTCTTTTCCGTCATAAGGATGAACACCACCCTTAAAGGTTAAAATTCCCATTTTGTTCCCTCCTTTTTATATTAAGCATCTCAAGAGTATTTTCGTTGCTACTGTTTCTTTGTCTTCTCAGTAACTTTTTTGTATTTTTTCCGCTCTTTTTGATCCGCTTTTTCGTTAATCACCGCAGCTGCGAAAGTATTCCACAACTGCGGAACAGAATCCATTAAAACCGCCTTTAACGATAGGATTTCTATTTTTCTTTTTTATTTCTGATATTCTTCAGATTATGTAATTTGTAGCCACGGTTCAGGTTTGGATATGCCTTTACGAAACGCTGCATATTGTGGCCGACCTTTGCTGCCATAGCTTCCTTCTTCTTCTGAAGCTCTGCACTGAGTTCTGCTGCGATTGCTGCCCGTTTCTGTTCCATTTCTTTAAGAACTTCCACATCCTCCAGACGTTCTTTTACGCTCTCAAGAGTAGCTTCTTTTGCAAATCCAACACTGGCAACTTTCTCGTGCATCCTGACAAGCATTTCGTCCTTCGCCTGCTCCATAGCAGCTTCGATGATCGGCAGTTTTTCCTGAATACGGAACGCTGCAGCTGCTGAGAACCCAAAGTCCACAACATAGACAATTCCTATCACACATACCCCGATTTCCCCAACGAAAACCGGATATAATGCAACAATGTACTCTACAATAGGGTGAAGAACTTTAAACAGAAGAATTGTGAAGAAGCCCCATCCAAGAGAAGCCCCCAGGCAAATGCGTCCCTGGAAATTGAATTTATTATCACTGTAATCCCACCAGGACGTATGGAAGATTGTCTCCATTAATACTGCAGTCACATACTCCAGTACAGTAGCCACCACGATTCCTCCCAAGAACAACCATAACAGATTGCCGCTTACCGATTTCAGGATTACGTAAACAGATACTGCCCCGCATCCATATATGGTGCATAACGGTCCATTAATAAAGCCACGGTTCACATATTTTCCGTTCTTTACAGACACATAACAGGTTTCCCACACCCATCCGAAGAAACTGTATATGATAAACCAGTTAATGAGGTGATAAAAATCAATCCCCAAAATTGATAAATCCCACATGCTTTTTCTTCCTTTTTTTGTATAATTTTTTTCATTTACATTTATACTATAAACCATTTTCTAAAAAAAATCACTACCCAAATTTTAAATTCTTGTGTATAATTAAATACAATTTAAGAAAGGAAAAAAGATTAACATGATTGTTAAAAAAATGCCCATTTTACAAGG
>CAJLTE010000055.1 GCA_905209435.1 uncultured Blautia sp.
AGGACGGATATCTTTCCGTAAATAATGCAAAGGATATTATTGATAAAATTTTGTTTGACAATGCGGGGAAAATATACGTATAACACCAGAAAGGAGGCAGAAGTATCCATGAATTCAACAATTTCCATTGGACTGCAGGATTTTGGTAAGCTGATCAGAAGTGGTGCGTTTTATGTGGATAAGACGTCTTTTATTAAAGAATGGTGGGAGAATCAGGATGATGTAACACTGATCACGCGCCCGAGACGTTTTGGAAAGACGTTAAATCTGAGTATGGTGGATTATTTTTTCTCCAATCAGCATGCGGATTCCGGAAAGCTGTTTGAGAAATTGGATATCTGGAAGGAAGAGAAATATCGGGATTTACAGGGAACGTTTCCAGTGATTTTTGTCAGTTTTGCAGGGATAAAGGCTGAGAATTATGAGACTGCCAGAGATGGGATCATCCAGGTGCTTCTTGACCTTTATGGAAAATATTATTTTCTTTTACAGAGTGACAGACTTAATGAACAGGAGAGAGAATATTTCACATACATCAGGCCGGATATGTCAGATGCGGTGGCAGCCATGGCACTTCACAGGCTTGCAATCTGTATGTACCGTTATTATGGAAAGAAAGCGATGATTCTCCTGGATGAGTATGACACACCTTTGCAGGAGGCATATGTGTATGGATACTGGGAGGAGCTTACGACTTTTATAAGAAGTTTATTCAACTGTACGTTTAAGACAAATCCATATCTGGAACGTGGGCTGATGACTGGGATTACCAGAGTGAGTAAGGAATCTATTTTCTCAGATCTGAATAATCTGGAGGTTGTGACTACAACTTCAGAGAAATATGCTTCTTCTTTTGGTTTTACGGAGTCAGAGGTGTTTCAGACCTTGGAACAGATGGGAAAAGCCGGACAGAAGGAAGAAGTGAAGCAGTGGTATGACGGTTTTACCTTTGGGAAGAGTACAGATATTTATAATCCATGGTCGATCATTAAGTTTCTGGATACAGGGGAACTTGATACTTACTGGGCTGCAACCAGTGAGAACAGTCTGGTTTCCAAGCTGATACGTGAGGGCTCACCACAACTGAAAATGGATTTTGAAAAACTGCTGGAGGGAAAAACAGTGATGTTCAGGATGGATGAACAGATTGTTTTTGAGCAGCTTCAGAAGAAAAAGGGTGCGATATGGAGCCTTTTGCTTGCCAGCGGATATCTGAAAGTGGAGAAAAAAGTGCCGGACAGAAAGAGCGGACGTTATCTGTATGGACTTAAGATTACCAATTATGAAGTAAAACTGATGTTTGAGGATATGGTGGAGAGCTGGTTTCCGGAAGAGAGCAGTTCCTATGAGAACTTCAAACAGGCGTTGCTTCTGGGAGATATTGATTACATGAACCAGTATATGAATCAGGTGGCCTTACAGACATTCAGCAGTTTCGATGTTGGGAAAAAGCCCTCAGAGCATACAGAGCCGGAGCGGTTTTACCATGGATTTGTACTGGGACTGATCGTGGATCTGGCAGATAAGTACAGGATTACTTCTAATAAGGAAAGCGGTCTTGGAAGATACGATGTGATGATGGAACCTCTTGCAGAAAATCTGGATGGAATCATTATGGAGTTTAAAGTTCGCAATCCTGCAAAAGAGAAAGATCTGGAGGCAAGTGTTCAGAATGCTCTGTGCCAGATCAGAGAGAAAAAATATGATACGGAGCTGGAAGCCCGGGGAATTTCTCTGGAAAGAATCCGTCATTATGGATTTGCCTTTGAGGGAAAGAAAGTCCTGATCGGCAGTGATGCTTCATAAGTTACTGTTCATTGGTAACAATCCCGCGAGGTGTTTTTTGTGAGCGAAGGTCACAGAAAACCCGAGACATACCGCGCGAATTTATGCGATTAGCATAAATTCTGTGCATCGCGAAGCATGTTGCTGAGAACGGAGTGAACAGTAACCCTCATAAATTTGTGAAATCCGGAGAAACATTCTTGACAAGAAAGCCTTTTTTCATTATAGTAGAATCCAGAAAAAGGCTGTGAAAAAGAGGAGTAGGCGGTAATGTCCCACAGAGAGGGAAGCTTATAAGCTGGAAGGTTTCCCGGAAACAGAAGCGCTGAAGGTAGCTTTGGAGCCGGGAGGCTGAAGTGAGTGGTATGATAATACTGAGATTCATATACGCGCATGGTAGGCTTTCACGTATCCCGCGTTAAGGGAATGAGAGACAAACTAAGGTGGTACCGCGATTTATGTCGCCCTTTGCACGTATGATGCGTGCAGAGGGCGCTTTTTAATGATAGGACTATCAGATAAAACATTGAACCAGGCGGAGGTGTTTATTCGTTTGGTTGCCAGCGGGCTGCTTTACAGCGGAGTGATCCGTAAATACTTTAATTACAGATATATAATAACAGGAGGACATTATGAGCAAAGAACTTGCAAAAACCTACGATCCTAAGGGAATCGAAGAGCGTCTTTACACAAAATGGATGGACAATGGATATTTCCATGCAAAAGTAAATCCGGACAAGAAACCGTTTACCATTGTTATGCCGCCGCCAAACGTAACCGGCCAGCTTCACATGGGACATGCGCTGGATGAAACCATGCAGGATATCCTGATCCGTTTCAAGAGAATGCAGGGCTATGAAGCATTATGGCAGCCGGGAACTGACCATGCAGCTATCGCTACAGAGGTTAAGGTTATCGACAAGCTGAAAAAAGAAGGTATCGACAAACACGATATCGGCCGTGAGGAATTCTTAAAACATGCGTGGGCATGGAAAGAGGAGTACGGCGGAAAGATCATCAATCAGTTAAAGAAACTGGGTGCTTCCGCAGACTGGGAGAGAGAACGTTTCACAATGGATGAGGGATGTTCCAAAGCGGTACAGGAAGTATTTATCAAATTATATGAAAAAGGCTACATTTACAAAGGTTCCAGAATCATTAACTGGTGTCCTGTATGCCAGACTTCCATCTCTGATGCAGAAGTTGAGCATGAGGATCAGGACGGATATTTCTGGCACATTAATTACCCGATCGTAGGAGAAGAGGGACGTTTCGTAGAAATCGCAACTACCCGTCCGGAAACTCTGCTTGGTGATACTGCTGTTGCCGTAAATCCGGAAGATGAGCGTTACAAAGATCTCATCGGCAAGATGCTGAAACTTCCTCTGACAGACAGAGAGATTCCGGTAATTGCTGATGAATATGTAGACAAAGAATTTGGAACAGGATGTGTAAAGATCACACCTGCTCATGACCCTAACGATTTCGAGGTTGGACGCCGTCATAATCTGGAAGAGATCAACATCATGAATGACGATGCAACTATCAACGAACTTGGCGGAAAATACGCCGGTATGGACCGTTACGAAGCACGTAAGGCAATGGTTGCTGATCTGGATGCACTGGGACTTCTGGTAAAAGTAGTTCCGCACAACCACAGCGTTGGAACTCATGACCGCTGCGGCACAACCGTAGAGCCGATGATCAAACCACAGTGGTTTGTAAAGATGGACGAGATGGCAAAAGCAGCGATCAAAGCACTGGATGACGGAGATCTGAAATTCGTTCCATCCCGTTTTGACAAGACTTATCTTCACTGGCTTGAGAACATCCGTGACTGGTGTATTTCCAGACAGTTATGGTGGGGACACAGAATCCCGGCTTATTATTGCGATGAGTGCGGCGAAGTAGTTGTTGCAAGAGAAATGCCTGAGAAATGCCCGAAATGCGGATGCACACATCTTCATCAGGATGAGGATACACTGGATACATGGTTCAGCTCTGCATTATGGCCATTCTCTACACTTGGCTGGCCGGACAAAACACCGGAACTGGAGTATTTCTATCCGACAGATGTACTTGTTACAGGATATGACATCATTTTCTTCTGGGTTATCCGTATGGTATTCTCCGCTCTGGAGCAGACAGACAAGGTTCCGTTCCATCATGTACTGATCCACGGTCTGGTACGTGACTCCCAGGGACGTAAGATGAGCAAGTCTCTTGGAAATGGTATCGATCCGCTGGAAGTTATTGATAAATATGGTGCAGATGCGCTTCGTCTGACACTGATGACTGGTAATGCACCTGGAAACGACATGCGTTTCTACTGGGAAAAAGTAGAAGCAAGCCGTAACTTTGCAAACAAGATCTGGAATGCTTCCCGTTTCATTATGATGAACCTGGACGGTAAGACAGTTACAGAGCCGGAGAACTTAAATGATCTCTGTGCAGAAGATAAATGGATCCTGTCTCATTTAAATACAGTCATCCGTGAAGCAACAGAAAACATGGAAAAATATGAGCTTGGTATCGCTGTACAGAAAGTTTATGACTTCCTGTGGGATGAGCTCTGCGACTGGTACATTGAAATGGCTAAGGTTCGTCTGTGGAAAGCAGAGGAAGATCCGAAAGCAGCAAACGATGCACTCTGGACATTAAGAACAGCACTGACAGAAGGTCTGAAACTTCTTCATCCATATATGCCGTTTATCACAGAGGAAATCTACTGCACACTTCTTCCTGAAGAAGAGTCTATTATGATCTCCGAATGGCCTGTATACAGAGAAGAGAGAAACTTCCCGGATGCTGAGAAAGCAATCGAGGGCTTCAAAGAGGTTGTAAGAGGTATCCGTAATACCAGAACAGAGATGAATGTTCCGAATAACCGCAAGACAAGCCTGCATATTGTGGCAAAGGATGCTGAAACAGCAGCAATGTATGAGAACAGCAAGAAATCCTTTGTAAATCTTGCATTTGCAAAAGAGATTCTGGTACAGACAGACAAGAACGGAATCAGTGAAGATGCAGTTTCAGTAGTTGTTTCCAATGCGGTTGTATATATGCCGTTGGAAGACCTGATTGACAAAGATAAAGAGATTGAACGTCTTACAAAAGAAACAGAACGTCTCACAAAAGAGATCGCAAGATGTGAAGGTATGCTGAATAATCCGAACTTCGTAAACAAGGCACCTGCTGCCAAGGTGGATGCTGAGAAAGACAAACTTGCGAAATATAAAGAAATGATGGATAAGGTTAAAGGACAGTTAGAGCAGCTTAAGAAATAAGGGAGTGTTTAGATGAAATTGTATAAGATTTGTAACAAAATCTCCCTTTTACTCCATGTACTTGCCAGCGCAGCGGGATATTTTGTTATGGAGGCAATCTGCCGTCACTCGTTTATAGAAGCCTGGAATTATATGACACAGAGACCTCTGGTTTTTGCATATAATGCGGCATTCATTTTTACCTCGTCACTAATTGTTTATCTGTTTCACAGGAGAGTATTCTGGAGAGTACTGGTTACGTTGTTCTGGCTGATACTGGCCATTATTAACGGTGTTCTCCTGCTCAACCGTGTTACACCGTTTACAGGACCGGATCTGCATCTGATCACAGATGCAATGAAGATTGCCAACAAATATCTGCCTGTTGCAGGCGTTGTGGCAGTCTGCATCCTGTTTGGGATTCTTGTTATTTTACTGCTGATGCTACTTATTAAAGGACCGAAGTATCAGAACAAGATTAAATACCGCTATAATATTCCTCTGATCCTGCTGGCAGTTGCTCTTTTTGCAGGAAGTACACAACTGGCACTGGAGAAGAGGGTGCTTTCCAATTACTTTGGAAATATTGCTTTTGCATATGAGGATTATGGATATCCATATTGTCTGGCAACCACGATCTTTAACACAGGAATCAGCTGCCCGAGAGATTATTCTAAGAAAGAGATCAAGAGGATTGAGAAAACGGAAAAGAATCTTCCGGAGACAAAAGAGGAAAATCGTCCGAACATTCTGTTTTTACAGCTGGAATCATTTTTTGATCCAACACTGGTAAATTACCTGAATATTTCTGAGGATCCGATACCGACATTCCGCAAGCTGATGCAGGAATATTCTTCCGGATATTATAAAGTTCCGTCCGTTGGAGCGGGTACTGCCAATACTGAGTTTGAATCAATCACCGGAATGAGTATGCATTATTTCGGACCAGGTGAATATCCGTATAAGAGTATTCTGAGAGAAACTACCTGTGAGAGTGCACCTTATGTGTTGAAGAATCTGGGATATACTACTCATGCAGTTCATAACAATGAGGCGAATTTCTATGGCAGAAGATCTATTTTTCCAAACCTTGGATTTGATACTTTTACCTCGGAAGAGTATATGGCAAGAGAAGATGAGAAGAATCCGAACGGCTGGGTAAAGGATGAAGTTCTGACGGATGAAATCCTGAAATGTATGGATTCCACAGAAGGTCCGGATTATGTGTATACAATTTCCGTACAGGGACATGGAGCATATCCGGATGAGCAGATTCTGGAGGATCCGGAGATCACAGTTTCCGGTGCACCTACAGAGGAAGAAAACAATAAGTGGGAATACTATGTAAATGAGATCCATGAGATGGATAACTTTGTCAAAGAGTTGACTGATAAACTGGCTGATTATCCTGAAGATGTGGTTCTGGTAATGTACGGTGATCATCTTCCGACTATGGGACTGACCGTTGAAGATCTGGAGAATAAATATCTGTTCCAGACAGAGTATGTGATGTGGGATAATTTTGGACTTCAGAAAAAAGATGAGAACCTTGCTGCATATCAGATGGCAGCAGAAGTTATGGACCGTGTGGGAATTCACGAGGGTACTATTTTCCGTTATCATCAGGCGAGAAGAAATACCAAGAATTATCAGGTGGATCTGGAAACATTACAGTATGACCTGCTTTACGGTGAGCGCTATTCTTACGGTGGTGAAAGCCCCTATCTGCGTACCAGAATGCGTATGGGAATTTATGATGTGACACTGGATTCTATTCAGTGTATTTCGGAGACGGATCATACATATTACATTAAGGGAACGGAATTTACCCCATCCAGTGAGGTGAAGCTGAACGGAGAGTGGTATGATACTGTTTATATTAATCCGACCACGTTGATGATCACGGGAACAGAATTGAATGATTTTGACAGACTGGCGGTGATCCAGCGAAGCAACAGTTCGACTCGAAAACCGTTGAGTAAGAGCTATGACCGTTCCTGCTACGCACTTTATGCAAACAATAAATGGAAATTAAGTGAAAGCACGGAAATAGATTGACAGATAGACTGTTATCTGATTATAAGCAAGTATCGAAGCTGATGTTTTTATCCGTCTGACTTTGTCTGAATGACGTAAAATATGTTGATGCTGACGAAGCAAATGACAGTACGACCAGATTTTGTCGGATAAAATATTACGATTGGTACTGGACATCTTCCACCACTATTATATAATGTTAGAGTAACCAAAGGAGGGGACAAAAAGTATATAGTCCCTGACTTAGACCCGATATCACGGATTGCTCCGCTGCGAAGCAGCTCCCGCAATCCGGCAAACATTTGGAATCCGCTGATTTAATGCGTAAATCACTACTTCCTCATGTTTGACGGGGCCAAAGTTCAAATACATTATAGATAAGTGGTGGAATTTTTTATGAATTACGAAGAAGCAGTTGCTTATATTGATGAAACTCCGAAATTTACAAAGAAAAACAGTCTGGATCATACAAAGGAATGTTTAAGAAGACTTGGCAATCCTCAGGACAAATTCAAAGTGATCCATGTAGCCGGTACCAATGGAAAAGGCAGTACATGTGCATTCCTGACTTCAATCCTGCGTGAAGCAGGATATTCCTGCGGATTGTTTACTTCTCCTCATCTGGTTGAAATTAATGAGAGATTTCAGATCAATGAGGTCAATATTGATAATGATACATTCCTGAAAGCTTTTGAAAAAGTAAAAGCGCTTGCAGATGAACTGGTTGCAGAGGGAAGTTATCATCCGACTTATTTTGAAATGCTATTCCTGATGGGAATGGTGATCTTTGCAGAGGCAGGAGTGGATTATGTAACTTTGGAAACAGGACTTGGCGGCAGAATGGACGCGACTACTGCAGTGGAGAATCCGGTTGCCTGCGTGATCACTTCTATCAGCCTGGATCATATGCAGTACCTGGGTGACACAGTAGCAAAGATTGCAGGAGAGAAAGCAGGGATCATAGTACCTGGCGTGCCGGTGATCTATGATGGAAATGATCCGGATGCAGCAGAAGTAATCCGCGCGAAAGCTGAAGAATTGGGGAGCCCAGCTTATGAAGTGAAGAAATCTGATACGGAAATTATCAGAAATACTTCTGCGGGCATTGATTTTTCGTTCCGGAATGAGTATTATGGGGATACGGTTTTTTCCATTCCGTTTATTGCAAAATATCAGGTAATGAACAGCGCACTTGCATTGAAAACAATGGAAGTTCTGCAGAATATACTTCCTGTATCCCTTGATAAAATACATGAAGGAATTTCCAGAACACGCTGGCAGGGAAGAATGGAAACTGTGCTTCCTGGTGTGATCGTAGACGGGGCACACAACGAGGATGGAGTAGAGAAATTCGTGGAGACAGCAGAGCATTTTCAGAAAGAATGTCCACTGACTCTGCTTTTCTCAGCAGTAGATGACAAAGATTACACAGATATGATACATACGATCTGCAGCAGGATCACATTCCGTCATGTGGTTGTGACATCTGTAGGCGGATACCGTGAAGTTCCGGCAGAAAGATTTGCAAAGCTTTTTGCAGAATCAGGGGCTACATCGGTAAAAGCAGTGGAAGATATTGAGAAAGCATTTGCCTCAGCTCTGGAAGCTAAAGGGGAAGATGGCATGCTCTTCTGCGTAGGTTCACTGTATCTTGTTGGTGAGATTAAAGATGTGATCAGGAGAAACAAAAAATGATAGATTATGAAGAGGAACTGAAGAAATTTGAGCCATGTCTGGACGTTGCAGATGCGGAAGGGGCCATTTATGAGAGAGAACTGACAGATATTCTGGATGTTCTCCAGGAGGTTCTCCGTGAAGCAAAGAGCGGCAGACGGGTAAAATAAGGAGAAACGCATGAATTGTATGAATTGTGGTGCGTTCCTGATGGACAAGGATCTGGATTATTGCCCGAAATGTGGATGTAATGTGCTGATTCAGAAGAAAGTAGACTACCTTTCCAGACAGTATTACAACCAGGGGCTGGAGAAGGCCAGCGTCCGTGATCTCTCAGGAGCGATCAATTGCCTGAAGCAGAGTCTTATGTATAATAAGCATAACATTCAGGCAAGAAATCTTCTGGGACTGGTGTATTTTGAGACAGGTGAGGTTGTGGCTGCACTCAGTGAGTGGGTGATCAGTAAGAATCTGCAGCCTTCCAGAAATCTGGCATCAGAATATATTAATAAGCTTCAGGCAAATTCTAATAAGCTGGAGGCGATTAATGAGACTATCAGAAAATATAATGATGCACTGAATCTCTGCAGAGAGGGTCATGAGGATATGGCTGCAATCAGACTGAAGAAGATTCTTGCACAGAATCCGAAGCTGATCAAGGGTTATCACCTTCTTGCATTAATTCAGATGAAAGAAGGAGAGTATAACAAAGCCAGGAGAACTCTGAAGAGAGCAGCGAGGATTGATAAGACGAATACAACAACTCTGCGTTTCTTAAGTGAGATTGATGAGCAGACAGGTGTATCTACCCGCTTAGAGCGGCAGAAAAAAAGACGTTTTGGAAGTAAAGGGGCAGAGGAAAAGGAGGCCGCAAGTATCAGCAGGGATATGGTGATACCGACAGCTCCATATAAAGAACGTTCAAGGGTTTCCCTGTTCTTTACGTTGGTTGCAGGATTTGCGGCAGGGCTGCTGGCATTTTATCTGCTTGCTGTTCCTGCAATAAAGCAGGGAATTTACAGGGAAGCGAATCAGCAGATCGTCAAATACAGTGATGCTGTATCCAGCCAGGGAGCAGAGCTGACAAAAGCACAGAATCAGGCACAGGAATCAGGGGATACAGTGGAGGCTGCTTCGAAACAGATCGAGGAAGAGAAGAAGAAAAGCGACAGTTATGAGGCGCTGCTGGAAGCATATGCAGCTTTACAGCAGCAGAATGCAGATGAGGCAGCACTTAAGCTCCAGAATGTTTATGCAGATCTGCTTCCTGCGGATCTGAAAGGAATTTACAATACTATCTGTAACAGTACAGGAACTACAGGTATAGAAGGAACAACAGATAGTACATCTCAGAACGGATCAGACAGTACGGGAGGGGATGTTTCGGACAATGGAGACAATGCAGATGCTGCAGGAGATGCTTCCTCAGATTCTGCATATGATGAAAATTATGATGATGGATCCTATGACAGTGGAAACGATGAAGTATCTTATGATACAGGTTCCTACGATGAATCTTATGATGAAGGTTCTTATGACGATTCAGAATATTAGCTAAACTGCGGAGCGGATGATTTTATCTGTTTGATGGGATCGAATTTAGAAAGCAGACAGAATATACCGGTATCCGGTACAGAGAATACAGAAGAGATGCATGGAAGACATGTGTCTCTTTTTTTATGTCGCAGGAGCGACCCGCCGCAGGCGGAGAATCCTGCAAGCAGGATTTTTTCTTGCATTATATCGTGGATAATTACTTTGTAATGTTCCTGTGATATAAAAAAATCTCCGGGAAGGATCATAATGCGGCAAAAATGAATTAAAAAATCAAAAGGAGGATTCCTATGGAAAACAGATTTGAAATACAGGGAAATTGTTTGATTATTCATCTTCCGAAGGAAGTTGATCATATGGTGTCAGATGAAATCAGAAAAGAGTCGGATGAGATTATACGAAGAAAATATATCCGGACTATTACATTTGATTTTTCCGATACAGCGTTTATGGACAGTTCAGGAATCGGGCTGATTATGGGACGCTACCGGGCGATGGGAATGCGAGGTGATTGTATACAGGCTGCGGGAGTTAGTACTTATATAGAGAAATTACTGCACCTGTCAGGGGTATATAAGTTTGTGGAAATCTGTGGAAAAGTTTGAGTAAAGGAGGAGGGGGAATATTATGGAAAACACGAATGAAATGAAGCTGATTTTTGACAGCAGGCCTGAGAATGAAGGACTTGCAAGAGTGGCAGTAGCTGCTTTCTGTACACAGCTGAATCCTACTTTAGAAGAGGTGGCAGATTTAAAGACTGCTGTATCAGAAGCCGTGACAAATTGTATTATACATGCATATGAAGGAACAGTGCAGAAAATAGAGGTCCAATGCAGAATGCGGGAACGGACGTTGTGGGTGGATGTGATCGATGAAGGAATTGGCATCACAGATGTTTCCAGAGCGATGGAGCCGCTTTTTACCACAAAGCCTGAGAAAGACCGGTCAGGTATGGGCTTTACCTTTATGGAGGCTTTTATGGACGATGTGACAGTAGATTCGCAGATGGGGAAAGGGACAATTGTCCATATGAAAAAAACGATCGGGAGGTAAGGATGGATCATACTCTTGCTTTGATCATAAAGTCGCAACAGGGAGATAAAGAGGCAAGAGATACAGTATTTGAAGAGAATGCAGGACTGGTGTACAGTGTGGCTAAAAGATTTCAGGGGCGTGGGGTAGAGATGGAAGACCTTGTACAGATTGGAAGTATAGGTCTGCTTAAGGCTGTTGATTATTTTGACAGTTCTTATGATGTAAAATTTTCAACTTATGCAGTTCCTATGATCGCGGGTGAGATCAAACGCTATTTGCGGGACGACGGGATGCTTAAAGTAAGCAGGAGCCTGAAAGAAAATTGTGCCAGAATTTATTGCGCAAGGGACAAGCTGGAGAAAGAACTGGGGCGGGAACCGGTGCTGGAAGAGATTGCTGCGGCTGCACAGCTTACTGTGGAAGAGGCTTTGTTGTCGATGGAATCAGGGGCAGAAGTGGAATCATTACATAAGATCATTTACCAGGGAGATGGAAATGATATTTCGCTTATGGACAGGCTTCAGGAAAAAGAAAATGGACAGGATGCAGCTCTGAACAGAATCTTTCTTGATGAGATTCTGCAGAAACTGGATGCAAAAGAACGACGGCTGATCTGGCTGAGATATTTTAAAGATATGACGCAGACGGAAATAGCAGCAGAACTGGGAATCTCGCAGGTACAGGTTTCCAGAATGGAAAAAAGAATTCTGAAAGAACTGAAAAAACAATTGTAGTGGCTGATGGAGATATAACAGAGAAAGATATAAAAAGAGTGTGCAGACAGAATATTCTGCACACTCTATAGAGTTTATACGGTTTTCTGTGATCTGAAAATAACATTCCTGTATTTCAGAAGTGCAGTCTGAAGAATCAGTCCGACAACAGCGCAGGAAACGACTTCGCCAATACCTACAGTCAGCATCATAAGCGGGATCGGAAGATTAACTCCGTATCCGAAACGAAGTACAAATGGCACGATCACGGTGTTTGCTGCGATTGGGGGAAGCGGTGCCAGGAAGCGGTTATAGTTGCGGAATTTGTAAGTAAATACTGCTCCGATCAGCGTTGCGATACTTCCAAAAATGATATCTACCGGGATTGCACCTCCGAAAAGATTGGCGATGATACATCCGATAAACAGTCCGGGGATTGCTGCCGGGGTAAAGAATGGCAGAATTGTCAGAGCTTCAGAAAAACGGATCTGAACTTCACCGAAGCTTAGTGGCGCAAATAAAAGGGTCAAAACTACATAAATAGCTCCTATAACTGCTGCTTCTGCCAGAAACTGGGTACCTTTGTTTTTCATATTTAATTTTCTCCTTTAGTATTTTTTTTACGAGTGGAAGGTCTCGAACACTCGGCAGTTGACAGTGTATCACTTTTGCTGCATACGGTCAATATCTTCTATAATAGTTGTGTTGACATCGTCTTCATACAGCCGCATTTGTATCTGCATAGGAGTTGGGTCAGCAGTTATTTTCATATGGCCGAAGTGGTTAAAGAAAAACAGAACACCCAGTCCGATTCCTACAGAATATGTGATTTCCAGAATTGTGAAATGAGAGGAAACCTGTCCTGTAACCTGTGTGTAGATATCTGCGAACAGGTTGCCTACATCCACATCATTATTAAATGTCATAATGGAAAAACCTGCACCGAAAAAAGTTGCCAGTCCGACGAAGATGATCTTGCACCATTGCCAGACAAGCCCGGGACCAGGTTTGTTTTTAAAAGTAATGATGAAGTTAGGCTCACCAATGGTTGTGATTTCAAGATCAGGTTCTTTTTTCTGAATTTCAGTGATCAGATCCATAACAGACATGACGTAGCGTCCAGGTTTGTCCGGCGCAAGATTGGCGACAGGCATAACCCGGAGTCGGTTTAATATTTTACTGTTGCTGCAGGAAAGTTTTGCAACATCCTGCAGATAAATATGGGGATGAGTTACCTGTATGTTCTGATCCAACTGCAAATAGAGAGTATCGCTCATTTAAAATCATCCTTTCATTTTCGGTTTGAAGACCAGACTTGCAAGATAAGAAAAAATCAGTGCTGCGGAAACTCCGACGGCACAGGCAGTGAAACCGCCCATGAAGAGTCCGATCAGGCCATTTTTATCAATGGCTTCTTTCATTCCTTTCCACAGGATATTACCGAATCCCAGCAGGGGAACAGATGCGCCTGCTCCTGCGAATTCTACAAATGGCTGGTAAATGCCGACAGCGCTTAGAACAGAGCCGGCACAGACCAGAAGGACCATAATCCGGCCAGGCATCAGTTTGGTTCTGTCAAGCAGAATCTGGACAAGGGCACAGATCAGCCCACCTGTCCAGAAAGCATTAAAATAATCCATAAATACTACCTCCTGGTGCAAATTGTTTATAGTTGAGATTTTTTTAGTCAGTAAGTAATTGTCCGTTTTAGTGTCTGAACTCCCAGATTAGCTAATGTGTCTGCGTCAAATGGAATATTGATTGATAACTAAATTGTTAAAAGGGGGTTCAGGGAATATTTGGTACCTGATATTGTTCGATGACAACTGCATGAGCAATACCGGGAATAGAATCGCCCTCATTAAAGCTGACTTTTGATAACAGTGCACCTGTTGGGACAAATAAAATCCTCTTCCAGGTACCTTTTATGATTTCAGGAAGAATATGGCCGGCAAGAACTGTGGCAGCACATCCACATCCACTGCCGCCGGAATGAGTATCCTGGGTTTCCGGATCATAGATCAGCATGCCGCAGTCCTGATGCCTGGAAGAAATATCGAAGCCTTTTTCTGAGAGAAGATCAAAGAGAATTTTTTGCCCTATCATTCCAAGATCCCCGGTAAAGATAGCGTCATAATCCTCGGGAGTACGGTTAAAATCCTTAAGATTCTGGGCAATGGTATCGCAGGCAGCAGGTGCCATACATCCGCCCATGTTAAAGGAATCCTTAAAGCCAAAATCAATAAGTCTGCCGGTTGTGATTCCTGTTATGACAGCGCAGGTGTTATGGTTTCTGAGAGTACCGGAGTATTTTGCAACATTTTCAGAGGAAACTGTACCGGGATTTTTGAGAACAGACTTTGGAGGAGGATTGCATCCAAGTACACAGGCTCCGGCACCGGTGACCGTCCAGGTAGCAGATAAGGGCCTCTGATTTCCATATCCCAAGGGAAATCGAAACTCCTTTTCTGCACTTGCAAAGTGACTGGAGGTTGCACATAAGATATGACTGCCATATCCTCCTGCAATACACATGGAACCAAGAGAAAGGGATTCTCCCATAGTGGAACATGCGCCAAAGAGCCCATAAAAAGGGATGCCAAGGTCTGCGGTGCCAAAAGAAGATGCAACTGTCTGAGCCAGCAGATCACCTGCGAACAGAAGACGGATGTCGCTGGATTTCAGGCCTGCTTTCTGAATTGCCAGTGTGGCTGCCTGTTTCTGCATTGTACTTTCGGCAGCTTCCCATGTGGCGGTTCCGAACATTGGGTCTTCATTTACGATATCAAAACAGGAACCTAACGGTCCTTCGCTTTCTTTCTGACCGGCAACAGAAGCGCAGCTTTGGATAAAAACAGGATTTCGGAAAGCGACGCTTGAGGTGCCGCATGTCATCTGTTTGCTCATATGAGACCTCCTGTGAGCTTAAAAAGATAATAGATAACGCCGAGTATCCAGGAACTTAGGATCCCGTACAGAATCACCGGTCCCGCGATGGTAAAAATCTTGCAGCCGATTCCGAATACTTGTCCCTCTGCTTTGTATTCAATGGCAGATGCTGCTACAGAATTGGCAAATCCGGTGATTGGTACAAGCCCTCCTGCACCGCCGAATTTTCCGATTTTTGAGTAGAGATTACAGCCGGTGAGAATCACACTGAGAAGTATCAGGATAAGGGAACACCAGGATCCGGAGGTATCTTTGTCGAGACCGAGTTTTCCGGCATAATTTAAGATAAACTGGCCCAGAACACAGATGACTCCGCCTGTGAAGAATGCCTTGCACATATTAAGACCGAGACTGTGGACAGGAGTAATTTTTTTTACGTAATCTTCATATTGTTGTTGCTTTTGCTGAGATGAATGATTGCCTGACATGCTAATGATCCTTTCTTAAACTAAAACAGGTAAGTCGCCTGCTTCAATTGTGAATATTTGCGTGATAATAAAATCAACTGGAAATTATGGAATCCATCCATTATAATAATAAATCAGCGAGCCGATGGATTTGCCAAATGCAATGCACAAAATTGTAAAAGACAGTCCCCCCTGAAAACGGATTCTGCGTGCGAAGATGGGAAATACATCTGCCATTTCTGCAAGTGCCATGATCCAGCCTCCGAGAAAGATTCCTGAAAAGAGTCCATAAAGAATCAGAAATGGAGTGCCGAGAGGTACGTTCCAGTGAAAAAGATAGAACAGATTTCCAAGTACCGTTCCAAATAAAGTGATATCTTCGTACAGCATCATATGATCTGCAGTATGAGTAATTCCTGCATATCTGGGAACGATAGAAAGACCGATCAGTAGTCCGATCAGACCTCCTGCAATGATAAAACCGGAACACAGTCCGAGAAATCCGAGAAAAATCTGCTGTAGCATAACTGCCTCCTGATTTTGGTTTAAATGAAAGATTGTGGTATGTATTATGGCGTAATTATAAAATAATATACGTCAATTCTAAAGAATGTATGAAGAACTGTACTTTTGGGCGGAGAGATAGTATAATGTCCTATACAGATAATGATTCGTAGGAGGTTTTTGTATGCCGGATGCTTTTTCCAGAATGGAAACACTGCTTGGTGATGCGGGTGCTGATAAACTGAGCAGGGCGAAGATTGCTGTTTTCGGACTTGGCGGGACCGGCTCTTTTGTTGCCGAGGCTCTGGCCAGATGTGGAGTGGCGAGTCTTACGCTTGTGGATAACAAAATGGTGTCTGTGACAGATATCAACAGACAATTGTATGCACTTCGTTCCACTGTTGGCATGAGCAATGTTCAGGTTGCCAAAATGAGAATCCGAGATATTGATGAGGGTATTCTGGTGCACACATATGAGACATTTTATAATAATGAGACTGCCGGAATGTTTGATTTGAAAAATTACGATTATATAATAGATACAATGAATACTGTACAGTCAAAGATACTGCTGATTGAGAATGCGAAAGCGAGAGGAATCCCTGTTATATCCTGCATGAGTCTGGAGGATAAGCTGGATCCGTCAAAGCTGGAAGTTATGGATATTTCCAGAAGCAGTGCATGCCCGATGGCGAAACAGATAAAGACAGAGCTGCGAAAAAGAGGAATCCACAGAGTGAAAGTTCTTTGCTCCAGGGAGAAAACTGCGAATGTGCAGACTCACGGAAGTATTTCATTTGTACCGGGCGCAGCAGGAATGCTGCTTGCAGGTGTGGTTGTCAGAGAACTGCTGGGGAAATCTGGCAGCATATCTCAGATGAAATACAGGAAAATAAGATAATATGGACAGGTATGTCAAAACTTTATGCAGAATAGCAGCGTGTGAACAGTATGGAAATATCGGTGAGAGAAACGAAAGCAAACCGAACAGAGAATTCAGAAATAAGATAGAAAGATAGAGGAATAAGATCTGTGAATCAGAATGTAATAGAGAAATTTAATAATCTGCTGGGAGAAGAGAATGTTAAGGTAAATGAGCCAATGAAGCGCCATACAACGTTTCGTATCGGAGGTCCGGCAGATTACTTTTTACTGCCGTCTTCTTCGGAAGAGGTGAAGGGAATTATTGAAATCTGCAAGGAAGAAGCCCTGCCATATTTTATCCTTGGCAACGGAAGCAATCTTCTGGTCAGTGATGACGGATACAGAGGGGTGATCATACAGCTTTACAGAAATTATGGCGAGATTTCTGTGGAGGGAAATATGATCCGCGCAAATGCAGGCGCTCTGCTTTCACAGATTGCATCAGCAGCTAAGAATGCGTCACTCACAGGTTTCGAATTTGCGGGAGGCATTCCGGGTACACTCGGCGGTGCGGTTGTTATGAATGCAGGCGCATATGGTGGAGAGATGAAGAATGTGCTGAAAGAGGTCACTGTAATGACCGGTGACGGAGAGGTTATTACTCTTCCGGCAGAGAAACTTGAGATGGGATATCGTACAAGCATTGTAAAGAAAAATGGTTATCTGGTACTGAGTGCTGTGCTCATGCTTGAAGAGGGTGACCAGGAAGCGATAAAGGCGAGAATGAAAGAACTGACCGAGCAGAGGGTCAGCAAACAGCCGCTGGAGTTTCCGAGTGCGGGAAGCACATTTAAACGTCCGGAAGGATATTTTGCAGGTAAATTGATCATGGATGCAGGTCTGAGGGGATATCAGACAGGCGGTGCTCAGGTGGCTGAGAAGCACTGCGGATTTGTGATCAACAAGGATAACGCAACAGCAGCAGATGTATGCAGGCTGATGAAAGACGTACAGGATAAGGTTAAGGAACAGTTTGGTGTAACTCTTGAACCGGAAGTAAAGTTTCTGGGTGACTTTGGAGAGGCATTTGGACTGAATATAAAGTGACAGGAGATAAGAAATGCGTTTTGTAATTGTTACAGGAGTATCAGGGGCAGGAAAAACAGCTGCATTGAAAATGCTGGAAGATGCAAATTATTTTTGTGTAGATAATCTTCCGATTCCGCTACTGGAAAAGTTTGCATCACTGATGCCGGAGATACATGGAGAGGATGTACAGAATGTGGCACTGGGAATTGATGCGAGAAGCGGTCGTTCCCTGGATGAACTGGAGATCGTCTTGGATAGGATGAAAGCTGCGGGATATGATTTCGAAATTTTGTTTCTGGATGCAGAGGACAGTGTACTCGTTAAGAGATATAAGGAAACCAGAAGAAGCCATCCTCTTGCTATGGGCGGAAGAGTGGATGACGGCATCCGTCTGGAAAGAGAAAAAATGCGTTTTCTGAAAGAGCGGGCTGATTATATTATTGATACCAGTCATCTTTTGACCAGGGAACTGAAACAGGAAATTGACAGGATTTTTGTGGAGAATCAGGAATTCTGCAATATGATGATTTCTGTATTATCATTTGGTTTTAAATATGGAATACCGGCAGACGCAGATCTTGTATTTGATGTGCGCTTCCTGCCGAATCCGTATTATGTAGATGAACTCAGACCGCTGACCGGACTGGATGAACGCGTTTTTAATTATGTAATGGACTGTGATACGGCGAGGAAATTTGCGGATAAGCTGGAGGATATGATTACTTTTCTTATTCCAAATTATGTAAAAGAGGGAAAGACGAATCTGGTGATTGCAATCGGATGTACAGGCGGTAAGCATCGTTCGGTTACGCTGGCACGGGAATTGTACTCCAGACTTTCAAAGAATACAAAATATGGATTCAGGCTGGAACACAGAGATGTGGAGAAGGATCGCCTGGTAAAAAAACAGGAAGGATGATACAGGAGAGATGTCTTTTTCAGGGATGGTGAAGGAAGAACTTTCCAGACAGATTGGATTGGCCAGACATTGCAAAATGGCAGAACTGGCTGCGATTTTATGTTCCTGTGGGAAAATGGAATGTTTTTCAGGGGACAGTAAACTGAAAATCCAGACGGAAAATGAAGCAGTTGCAAGAAAGTGCTTTACATTATTGCAAAAAACATTTAATATAGAAACAAAGATATTTGTACGTGAGAACAGTCACTTGAAACGGGTGAAGGTATATACAATAGAAATAACTGATCCCGAAGAAATCCAGGTAATTTTTCAGGCACTGCGGCTTGTCACGAACAGTATCGACCAGGGTACGCTTGTATTGTCGGATATGCTGGTGGTACAGCAGAATTGCTGCAAACGGGCGTTTATCAGGGGAGCTTTTTTAGCATCCGGTTCAATCAGTGATCCTGAGAAGGGGTATCATTTTGAGATTGTATGTTCTGATGCAAAAAGAGCAGAGCAGCTACAGACGATCATCCGCAGTTTTTCGGTAGATGCCAAAATCGTACAGCGTAAGAAATCACATGTGGTCTATGTGAAAGAAGGTGCGCAGATTGTTGACATGCTTGCTGTTATGGAAGCTAATGTGGCATTGATGGACCTGGAGAACATCCGCATACTGAAGGAAATGAGAAATTCAGTAAACAGAAAAGTAAACTGTGAAACTGCGAATATTAATAAAACCGTAAATGCAGCCGTCAAGCAGATGGAGGATATTAAGCTGGTCCGGCAGAAAATAGGATTTGAGCAGCTTAATGAAGGACTTGCACAGGTTGCTGAACTTCGGATGCAGTATCCGGAAGCTACACTAAAAGAATTAGGAATGATGTTAAGCCCGCAGGTGGGCAAATCGGGAGTCAATCACAGACTGAGAAAGCTGAGTGCAATGGCTGACGAACTGCGGGAGAAACAAGGAGGAGAATTATTATGATCAAAAAACCAATCACCATTAATTTATCCACAGGTCTGGAAGCACGTCCAGTAGCACAGCTGGTACAGGTTGCAAGCCAGTTTAACAGTGAGATTTATGTAGAGATTGGAAAGAAACGAGTGAACGCAAAGAGCATTATGGGAATGATGACTCTTGGACTTGATGCGGGGGAAGAAATCACATTATCTGCAAATGGTGATGACGAAGAAGCTGCAATGACAAGTATTGAGCAGTATTTAAGCAATCAGTAATCAGAATTCAGATTTCTTGAAATATAGGACACATCCGGAAGGGAAGACCGCTTTTCGGATGTGTTTTGCTGTATTAGATTATTATTCACAATAGCTGTCCTGCGAGGTGTTTTGGCATGCATATGCCAAAATCCCGAGACATACGGTGGGAATTTATGCATGAAGTATAATACTCCTTGGGTTTTGCACAAGGAGCTTCATATTTTTTACATCGCGAAGCGTAATTGCTGTGAACTGTAATGTATTTGGGCGATTATAAGTTGACCATGAGAATAAAACAGGGTATAATGAGGTTACTGTTTGAGCAATTTGTGGATATCTGTCGGAGGACAGTATTTTATGTCATAGGAAATTACTTCGTAATGTTCCTATGACATAAAACTCCGGGCAGGATCGCACTGCGTCGGAGAGGAATCATGTCGCTGGAGCGACCCGCCGCAGGCGGAGAATCCTGCAAGCAGGATTCTTTCTTGTGGAACGTGAGTTGTGAACAGTGATATAGCGAACGAAGAGATTAAAGAAATAAGGAGCGTAGCGAATGTCGAAATTTTTGAAATTTATAGTACATTTTATAGTGATATGCACCATCATCTGTGTAGTTGGACTGGCGCTTCCGCCTTTCCTTGGAGTTACGACGGAGATTATGGATGACTCCAGTAAGGATACGAACCTGCCGATGGGATCTGTTACATATGCAATTCCGGTAAAGACAGATGAAGCCACAGTTGGAGATTCTATTCTGTATCAGGCTGATTCAAAAGCGTACCGTTATATGATCACCGAGATGGATAAAGAAACTAATATCTTTAAGGTGATTGATTCGTCTGATAAAAACGCAGAACCGGTTACGGTTGAGGTAAAGAATTATATCCCCAAAGTTGTGATTACAATTGGATATGTAGGATATCTTCTGGTCGCAACAGAGAGTATCGAAGGTCTTATTATTCTCGGATTGGCAGTGCTTTTCCTTGTAATCCTTTACATTGTTGCAGAGCTTTTGAAAAAAGAACCGCAGGAGGATGATTATGACCAGGCAGACACAGAGCCTGGATATGTTAAAAGCAAGAAAGAACTCAAGAGAGAAGAGAAAGCAAGAGAGAAACGTTACAAAGAAGAAGAGCGTCAGATCAAGAAAGAAGAGAGAGCACGCAGAAAAGGAAAAGAGCCGGAGCGTAAAAAAATTAAAACGGGCGGGTTTGTAGACGAGATTTATGAAGATGATCTGGAACCTGCACAGCCAAAACAGCAGACTGTTGCTCAGGAGGCTACGGCAGCCACTACTGAAGCGCATGAACTTCTTAAGAAAGAAATTGCAGCAGCTACAGCTGATGAACCTGCCAGAACAGAAACAACTGCACAACAGGCAGAAACAATACCGCAGAGTTCTGTTTCAGGAAAAACTGAAGTAATCGTACCTAAGGTGAAAGAACAGCTGAGACAGAAAGCGAGTGTTTCGAATGAGGGACTGGCAGACTTAAATGCAGTTTCAGAGACGACTGCCGGATCAGAACAGGAGGAAGCGCCTGTAGAGGTAAAACGTATGGTAATTCCGGCCTGGTCAGCAGCGCAGCTGGCAGAAGCAGCCAAGAAGCAGGGAGATGCTCCTGATATTGTAAGAGATGATGTAACAAAGGTTACGCTTTTTGATTATTCAGATATTATAGCAGATGAAAATCCTCTGCAGTCAGAAGAATAGAATATAAGAAGTAAAGATAAAAGAACGTGTTTCTTCCTATATAATATAGAAGAAACACGTTTTTTTATGTCGTAGGAAGTTACTCTGTAATGTTCCTGTGACATAAAAAGCCCCCCCAGTCAGGATCGCACTGCATTGGAGAGAAATCATGTCGCTGGAGCGACCCGCCGCAGGCGGAGAATACTGTGTAAAAGAGCAGTTCTTTCTATAATAATACGAAATATGATAAAGATTATCAGGAAGCAGCAAAGAAAACATAAGAAAAATATTGTACAGAAACAAGAACAAAAAAATATTAAAAAAAGTAAAAAAAACACTTGCATTTTTCTGAGAGGTCGTGT
>CAJLTE010000056.1 GCA_905209435.1 uncultured Blautia sp.
ACCGGTTTCCCTTTTAATTCCATATTACTGGAAACATGCATTATTTTTATAATATAATATCAGGGGCTAAAAGTCAAAAACTATTTTTACTCCGCACTAAGGCTTTTTCCCAACTTCATTATATTTTTATTATATAATCCCATTTGGTTAACGTCAACAATTTACGTCTAATATTTATATGTTTTTTATTCACTTTTACTATAGTCTTGAATATTCAGATTCCAGTATCTATTCCATATAAAGGTCTCTTTGCAGCACTACCTTCTCTTGTGACATTTCTTTGTTTATGCTAAAATATTTTTACTATATATTCATAAAAACTTACAGTATATCATTTTACAAAATCAGGAAAGAGGCGAAACAAATTGAACATTGAAGATTCCTGTATTTCCTGCATTGATACAGACTGGTCCTATCAGCTTGCCAAACGCATGGAAAAAGAGAAAACAAACCCAGTCCTTGGCTATCGCACCGCAGGTTCTGATGCCGAAACGGCAACTGGAGATATGTTATATAATGAAATGAAAAATATCGGACTTACCGATGTGACTAAAGATACATTTACGCTGGACGGATGGGAATTCGAGAAAGCAGTCCTGAAATTTACAGATGACAATGGACAGGAACACATCTTTCAGATGGGTGGATACCAGACGAGCTTTGAAACCAATGGTTTTCAGGATTATGAACTGGTTTACCTTGGAAAGGGAACTTCCGCTGATTATGAAGGAGTAAATGTAAAAGGGAAACTGGTTCTTGTAGAGATTAATCAGCGTGATGAATGGTGGATCAGTTTTCCCGTCTATCAGGCTTATCTGCGGGGTGCCACTGCGCTGATCGCAGTTCAGGCAAACGGATACGGTGAAATTGCAGAGACCGCGCTCAATGCCCAGGATATCGCAGGTCCTGATTTCGCACCTGCCTTCTCCTTGTCTCAGGCAGATGCAAAGATTCTGAAGAATGCTATCCAGCACAAAATTTCTGCCGATAATGCTCTGGAGTCAGATCCTGTCTCATTAAAAAAACAAAGCCTGAAAGTTTCTCTTGATGCCCATTCCAGAGTCATCCCGGACACGAAAGCCAGCAATATTGTGGGTAAGATTCCGGGGACAGAAACAGATTCCATGATTGTATTATCCGCTCATTACGATTCCTATTTCGACGGATTCCAGGATGACAATGCAGCGATCGCCATGATGCTCGGCATTGCCCGCGCACTGGTAAAAGGCGACTATAAACCGGCACATACTCTGGTCTTCTGTGCAATGGCCGCAGAAGAATGGGGAGTCATTGATTCTAAATATGACTGGTCTACCGGTGCTTACAATCAGGTATTTCGCGTACATCCGGACTGGCAGGGAAAGGTGATCGCAGACTTGAATTTTGAACTTCCTGCCCATGCCCATAACACACGGGATGCCATACGCTGTACTCATGAATATGCTGACTTCATTAAGCATTTTACAGACAGCCTGACTGTTCCGAAGGAGGCATATCCAGACGGAATCACAGTCCTCTCCCCTATTGAAACCTGGTCTGATGATTTCTCTATGGCGATCGCAGGCATTCCATCCACAGTCAACGACTTCAGCGCCGGACCATTCATGCAGAACTACTATCATTCTCAATATGATAACCAGGATGTATATCAGGAGGCTGTCTATCAATTTCATCATGAATGCTATCTGAAATTGGTAATGGCCATTGACAGGCTGGTTCTTCCGCCAATGAATTTCAGCAAAACAATGAACGCAGTTACAGAAAGTATCCGCGAAAATGCACTTACATTTGCAGATTCTGAGCAGACTGTTCTGCTCAATACTCTGCAGACAGCTACAGCTTCTGCCACAAATATATATGAAAAGATCTGCCAGCTTAACGCTGAATATCTAACGCTTTCAGACCCGGAATCCCGCATTGCATTTCGCCTGAAGTGGAATTCCACAGGACAGGAACTGCTGAAGATTTTTCGCAAGGCACAAGACTATCTGGTGCGTCTCAACTGGCAGGACGAGGTGATCTTCCCACAGGAAGCAGCCTCAAGGAACATCCACCAACTGGAAAAATCCAGCCAGGCTTTATCCGAGGGAAATATCACAGATGCATTGAAAGCCCTCTATCGTGTAGACAATAATATGTATGCTTTTCTTTTCGATGAAGAAGTCTATTACCACTTCACCGAATATATCCTCCATCAGCCTAAAGACCGTCTGATGTGGGGTGCAGGGCGTATCATGCATCATGAAAACCTCTACGGAATTGTGCAGAAGTTGAAGCAGCGCCTGGAAGAAGAATCCCCGGAGCTTGACAGCGAGATCCGCCGCCTGGAAGCTGCCCTGCGAAGACAGCGGGCTTATTATAAGGACGATATCCGCTATCTGAATAATTCCATTAATAAGTTGTCTTCCATGTTAGAAAACGTTTATAATAACCTGCTTTCTACCTGATATTGTCAACAAATTCAGGTAGACAATTTTATCTGCATTGCACTTTATTCAATTCATCAACACATTACTATATCACGGAAACATTACTGCCGTTTATTGCCTGTCTTCATACAGATCGGACAATAAACCGCAGTTTCCTGTTTCCATAAAAATAAGGAGATTACTATATACCATGGAAAGTGATAATTTGTACAGAGTACAGGAAGAAGATTTACCACGATTACAGAAACTGTTAACGGTCTGTTTCGCACAGGATCCGCTGTATCATACCCTGATTCCTGATGATGACACCAGAGAAAGACTTCTGCCGGAGCTCTTTTCCTGCGATCTGACGGAGTTCTTTCAGACATGCGAAATTTATTCTGACAGCAGCGAACTGAACAGTATCCTGGTTGTTTCTGATGAAAGCGAACCTTACAATTTTCTGCACTACTGTCTCACAGAGGCCAGAGCTGCACTTACCACTGACGGATGGCTGATCAAAGAAGATCCAAGCCTGAAAACCTTCTGGAATTTCATTCAGGGCAAAGACTACCTGAACTCAAGCTGGACTGATCAGCTTCACCAGACAGAACGTCTCCATGTGATCTACCTTGCGGTAGACCCCGGACACCAGCATCATGGGCTGGCAGAACTTCTGATGGATGAAGTGATAAATTACGCCCAGAAACACAAGATGCTGATTTCTCTGGAAACCCATAATCCCAATAACGTTCCTATTTATGAACACTTCGGATTTAAAACATACGGGATAGTGGAAAAACCTCATTTTGATCTGAAACAATATTGCATGATCCGAGAGGCTACTGTATAATCTGTCCCTGCACTGCTCTCGCAATTATTAACATAAAGACTCCGTAATTGATAAATTAACCTATTTTTCACTTACATTTTTGTCTATTTCTACGTCTAGTAATATTTATACTTTTATATTAAAATAGCATACAGATGTCGGATAAAACTTTTCCACATCTGTTTGTTTATAGTACCATGTGTACTTTTCCGCTACTATTCTTAATTACTGTTAACTGTTCGGAGACTTTCCATTCAACGGACTGCTGAACATCCACGATTACCAGAAACAAAAGTATTTACCTGGCAATAAAAATTTTAATAACCCCCAGAGTACACATCACTACACTGATAAGGAGGACTTATAATAATGGTACGAAATGCAATGAGCGCAACAGAATTTTATATTTTACAATATTTATGGAGCAGAGAAACTCCTGCAACTTTTTCTGAAATTATGGTGCATTTTAATGAAGATGATAAAAAAGAATGGAAGAAGCAGACAGTAAATACTTTTCTTTCCCGTCTTTCTCAGAAAGGTTTTTTAAACATCGATAAAAGCGGAAAGAGAGCCATCTATATCCCGGCTGTTACAGCAGAGAAATTTTATGAGAACTATGCTAAAGAGATCGTTGATGACTCTTATCAGGGTTCCATTAAGAATTTCATATGTGCCTTTACTGCCGGACGTAAAGTAGATGATGCTGAGAAAAAAGAATTATTAGCCTATATCAATACACTTTAAGTAATTACCTGTTCACAGAACATTAATTACCACAATAGACAAGGGACTGTTAATCAACAGTCCCTTGTCTATTTTCATATTCTTCTATATTATCTAATGTGATTTTGTAATATGGTGTACGCACATATTTGCCATCGATCAACGGAATATCACTCTTATCACCCTGAGTCGCGATTGCGAAAGCAAGATTCAGCATTTCCTGTGCCTGTCCCTCTTTATCATTATAAACTGTTCCAAGCATTTCTTCGTTCTTTACTGCGTCCAGGCCTGCATCTGTACCGTCGATTCCTACTACTCCCGGCCATTCCTCTTTGGGAATCTGAGATGCTTTTAATGCATCAATAGCCCCCAGTGCCATATCATCATTGTTGGCAATGATCAGTTCAAGCTTTCCCTCAAACTGTGTCAGCATAGCTGCTGTTTTTGTCTGTGCCTGCGCCCTGTTCCAGTTGGCAATCGCATACCCAAGCTTTTCTGTTTCCACACCGTTTTCTACCATAGTATTTACAGAATACTCTGTACGCACGATGGAATCCTGGTGTCCGGCTTCTCCCTCTAAGACCACATACTGACAGATGCCGTCGCCGTTTTTGTCCATAGACGGGTTCCCTTTAAACGCATCTGCTGCCAGTTCTCCTTCCAGAGTTCCTGACTCCGAAGCATCTGCACCTACATAATACAATTCTTTCCACCGTTCCAGATCTTCGGCAACCAGCTCACGGTTAAAAAAGATGATCGGAACATCATGATTCTCCGCAAAGTCTGTAATTGTTGTAGGTTCTGTACGATCTACGAGATTCACACACACTACATCACATCCTTTATCAATGAGACTCTTTACCTGCTCATTCTGTGTCAGCTGACTCTGAGAAGCGTCCAGAATCTCCACATTGATTGCCACACCGGTATCCTCTTCTTTATCTGCTGCATATTCCGTAAATTCCGTCATCATTTCTGAGAGAAATGTATCATACTGATCATATAAAGTAACTCCAATTTTTATATTTTTGACGGTATCTTCCTCACTGTTTTTGCATCCTCCGGCAGTAACAGCTGCCATACATAAAACACCCGCAAGCGCCAGATATTTTCTATGCATCTCTTTTCCCCCGTTTATTTCGTTCTGCTGTTTCTTCGTATATCATTTTATCTCACAGTCGGAAACAGAATCCTGCTTGTCTCTTCATCATACAGATTCTCTTTAGTCACACTAAAAAATTCTACCTCTACCTGTTCAGTCTTTTCAGTATGATACCTGATATTCTGTGCTGCCAGAACCATACTCTGATATCCCATATAATACTCGTTTGGAACTTCCAATTCCTGGATCAACCCTTTGTCCAGATAATAGACTGCTTTTTCAGAGCGTCCCTCTCCATAGATTCTCCAGAAAATCCCTCCATTATCAGAAAGCAGATCAACTGCTTTCTCCGTTTCATTATTTTCCAGAGAAATAACTGCATTTACTTTATTATTTACAAAATACTCTGTATTATGGATCTTCTTATTCAGTTCCCTTGCAGAAAGCACCCAGGAAATCTCTACTCCGGCCTCAGCCAGACGTTCTTTTACTCCCTTCAGTCTCTGTCGCATCCCAAGCTGGCTCTGATTTCCGCTTAGGATCCCAACTTTGGTTTCCCCTGCTTTGATCGCCGCATCTGCCAGCCGCTCACCCAACTTCATATGATCGGTCATCACAGAAGTAAATAGCGTATCCGTTTCTATACCAGATTCTACCAGCACTACCGGATAAGCAGATTCTCCCGGCAGAACACTGTCCGCTTCACTTGAATACGGATCGACAATCACTCCATCTGCATCTCCTTCCAGCTCTCTTCTTACAATCACACGCTCTTCCTGTGCATTCTGAAAGCTTCCCGTTGATACCAGATTCAGGTGTACCTGATTATCCTCGGCTCCCTGTTCCAGTCCTTCCCGAAATGCATCCCACCTGGCATTGCTGCTGTCATTTACGATCACGGATACAGAAATGTAATCATCCTCTTTTCCCTGATTGACCATTCCGTAAGCACTGTATATGATCACCGACAGGATCACTGCTGAAAAGAGGATTACAGATAATCGGTTCTTTCTCATTGCGTATCCTCCTTTCTGCCAGCTGCCGAATAATCTTTTCCGCTCTCAAGGAGTTTCTGTGTCTCTGCAGTGTACGGAACATATGGAATATGAATCTGCACCAGCATTCCTTCATCCGGGCAACTATGAATGATCAGTCCATAACTCTCTCCGAATCGGAGCTTCAGACGACTGTGTACATTAACCAGACCAACTCCTGAACCATGTTTGTGTGGCCGTTCTTTTCCATTAAGAAGCTCTGCCGCTTCTTCCTCAGGCATACCCAAACCGTTATCCTCTACCTCCAGATAAATATCGCCATCCTTACGGTATCCGCGAACATGTATCTCACCTTCCCCGTCCATAAACTCCATTCCATAATAAATAGCATTCTCAAGTAATGGCTGAAGAACCAGCTTCACAATACAGCCGTCCAGAATTTCTTCCTCTATCTGGAAATCCACCTCAAAACTATTCTTATATCGAATCTTTTGAATATTCATGTAGTTCTGGGCATGCTTTACTTCATCCTCAATCTTGATCACTGTCTTACCTCTGCTCAAGCTGATACGGAAAAGACTGGCAAGCTGTGTGATCATAAATACTGCATCATCATACCTCTCTCCGGTAATCATCCAGACGATAGAATCAAGCGTATTATAAAGGAAATGCGGATTGATCTGTGACTGAAGTGCATCCAGTTCGCTCTTTCTTTTTTCTTCCTGCTCTACTACGATATCGTCCATTAACTGCCGGATCTGAGCTACCGTAGACCGGAGCGTTTTTCCCAGATGTTCTACCTCCATGGAACCTCCTACATAAATATCCGGCTCCATATTTCCAGCTTCCCATTCCTTCACAGAATCATTCAGGCGACGAAGGGGTTTTGAAATTCTTGCTGATACCATCTGATTCAGGATCACTGCTGCAAGTACTGTCAGCGCAACAAGAAGAACTACCAGATTTCTCATGTTGATCATATTCATGCTGAAGGTTTTCATTGGAACCACACTGACAAGTTTCCATCCTGTATAACTGATCGTTTTTACTGTCACCAGGCGCTTCTCTCCATGGAAATTTTCCTCTACGGTCGTATCTTCATATCCTGCTGCTTTATCATTATTCTCCTGATAAAGTCCCATATGGATCAGGTTTTGTTTCGGATGATATATAATCTCTCCATCCGGTGCCATCAGATATACATAATCACCGGAAGTATCTGTATTTGCCTTGTTCAAAAGCTGCTCAATACTGCTGTAATTCATATCAACAAGCAGAACTCCCAGCATGGAAACACCGTTTCTGGTCAGCTCTACTGTACGGCTCAAAGACACCACCCAGTAGTACCGATAAGAAGGATCATCAAACAGATTCTGCACATGTGGGGTGGAAAAATGAAAATTTTCCAGCTCTCCTACCGCATCCTGAAACCACTTCTGCGAAGTCACATCAATTCCTGATTTCGTATTCGCGATAGGTGACGCTGCCGTCAGGTTTCCATCATTGGTATAACAGGCTATACTGACCAGCTTGTCTTTGTTAGACTCATATAAAAGAGTCATAGAATCCTCCAGACTTTCGCTCCCGATATCCGTATTCTTTATTACAGTATAGTACATTGCATCTGAAATACGGCGCATATTTCGCAGATAATCTTCCAGGTTAATGGTTGTCTGATTTAGCAACTGCCTGGAATTCTCTACCGTAAGATTTTCTGCTTTCTTAGTAAACTGCTGATATAGCATTACACCCAGAAAACACATACAGCATACAGACAAAACTGTAAAAGAAACTGATATCGTCATCTGCATGCTCTTTGTTCTTTTTTCTTTATGAAATAGTAACTGTCTGATCTTTTCCACTTACTCTCCTGCCCCTGTTGTTAATATAGCTTCAGCTTCCGTTGGCTGTACGATACTTGGATGGTGACATACTATACTGCTTCTTAAATGCATAGCTAAAATAATTAGGATCTGCATAACCAACTTTTTCTGCAATGATATAGGTTTTATCATTAGTAGTCATAAGCAGTTCCACTGCTTTCTCCATTCTGTAATCAGTAAGGAAACTGATAAATGTTTTACCTGTTTCTTTTTTGAAAATCGTGGAAAAATATGCAGCACTCACACCCAGCTCCCGGCATACAGATTCGATAGTTACATTACGGTCACTGTAATGTTCCTGTACATATTCCATAGCTTTGGAAACAAAGGATTTTGTACTTGCCTGACGTTCCTGCTGCACAGTCTCCTGTAGCTTTTCACCAATTTTCAGAAGCCACTGCTCCAGTTCCTCCGGAGATTCCATCTGCATACACCGCTCAAAAATCTCACCCTTTTCACCATAAAATTCTGTAATATCCAGCTGATTATTTGTACAGAATCTGAAGATTTCCGTAATCAGCCCCATGATAAAAATCTGATATTTCTGCATGGTAGTTCCATCTTCCATGAATCTGTGAATGCACTGACGGATCTCTGCTTCCAGTTCTTCTCTGCTTCCCATACGGATCTTCTTGAGAATTTTCTGAATTTCCTGTTCCTCCCAACGCTCATCTACATTCTCCATAGGATCAATCTCCGCGATATTTATAGCCCGCGCATTTCCGTAGATCACACGGTAAGAAACTGCACTTCTGGCACCCTGCCAGGACAAGCGGATATCCGGAAGATTGTTAGATACATAACCGATTCCTGCAGTTACTGTAGCTTCGCAGACATGCTTTGCCAGACGGCACAGCTGATCCATAAAGTCTGTAAATGCAGTGATCTGATCCTGTCTTTCTAATTGTGTGATCACCACAATGTCTCCCAGATACATCAAAATCCTTGACTTCCATTCGCCTTCCATATGCTCTTCTGCCAGTTTCTTCACAGAAACACCAAGGAGAAATGTATTCATATTCTGTGGAATATCTGTTGCACTGATATGTAGAATAGACACCACATAATGCGGACCTGTCAGACTGATCTGATAATCATCAAGATATCTCTCTATCTCATCTTCCGGGATTCTGCCATCGATCAGAGAAGTATAAAAATTCTCCTGAAGGATCGGAAGACTTTCCATATAATATTCTCTCAGCTTATCCACGTTTCTCTTCTCATCCATCTCACGGTCAATCTTCTCACGGATCCTGCCAAAAACCTCCTTCAGATTTCCGGCATCGATGGGCTTGAGAATATATTCCTCCACCTCAATCTGAATCGCTTCTTTTGCATATTCAAATTCATCAAAACCTGAAAAAATTATAATTTTTACTGTACGATAAAGTTCTTTAAGCTTACGGCTGAGAGTGAGACCATCCATATATGGCATCTTGATATCTGTCATGACCACATCCGGCTGCAGTTCCTCAGCCATTTCCAGCGCTTCCACGCCGTTGTGTGCATATCCGGCAATCCTAAATCCCATACTTTCCCAGTCCATCTTCTTCATAATAATCTGGATAACATCTTCCTCATCATCCACAAGCAGTACTGAATACTTCTCCATATTTACACCCTGTCTCTAAATTTCTGTTTATTTCTTCTTATGTGAACTTGTGTACCCATATTTGTCATTCATTCTCTTCCAGAGAATGCCAAAGACCACAAACCAGATCGCTATTTCCACAACTGCCGCATAAGTATTGAAGTACATTACAATCGCCATAACAAAAGATCCGACTGCAAGGAAAAGAATCAGCTTTCCTGATTCTGTCACATATTTCTCTTTGTCCTTAAATTTGGCACCTTTTTTCCCTGTGATAGATTCTGTATCGTGAAAAATCAGCAGACGGGCTGCATAATATCCAAGAACCAGAGTCATCATCAGAGGGATCATTGCGTTTGATAAATAACTGTTTCCCATTTTTGTTTCTCCTTTTCTCGATAGAAAATTCTGATAGAAAAAGGGCCGTCGTACCAAAACGGCGGCCCTGTATGTAACATTATATCGTTTTTATTATTTTCTTGCAATGTATTTTCTGATATCCAGTGAAATAGCAATGAAGATGATAACACCAAGTGCGATGTACTGAGCGTATGCATTTACTCCCAGGAACTGAAGCGCTGCTTTCAGGAACTCGAATACTGCAACACCGATCAGAGCGGAAGAAACTTTACCACGACCACCGGTTACAGATACACCACCGATGGTGCAGGCTGCGATTGCTTCCATTTCATAACCATAACCTAACTGAACTGATGCACCGCCGGCTTTTGCACCCATCATGAATCCAGCAAGACCATACATAGCTGCTGCTTTTGCATAAATGATAATCAGAGTTTTCTTAACCGGAACACCTGCAACTTCTGCTGCCTGTGGGTTACCACCGATTGCATACATATATTTTCCATGACGAGTCATGTTAAAGATGAACCATGTAATAATACCAACCAGGATTGCGATCCATACCAGATAGCTCATTCCAAGGAATTTGCCTGTAGCAAGTCCTGTATACTCACTTACATATCCTCCAAGAGGAGTTGCATTTGTATAAATACTGCAGATACCATAAACGATTTCCATCATAGCCATTGTGGAAATGAATGGCGGTACGTTCAGGTATGCAATGAAGAATCCTGTTACCAGACCGAATGCTGCACAGATGAGCATAACGATCAGAAGTGCAAGCCAGATGTTTAATGGTTTCATGTTTGGATAGAACTTAGCGGAATAATCCATTTTCTGAAGCAGCGTACCTGCGATACATCCGCCGAAACCGATCATACGACCTGCAGAAAGGTCACAACCTGCTGTGATGATACATCCGGCAATACCAAGTGCAATTACCAGACGGAAACTCATAGTTGCAAGAATGTTTGTCAGGTTGTTAGTTGTCAGGAAGTTTGGTCTTGTGATTCCTGTAAATACAATGAGGCAAACCATGATGATGATAACACCATAATTCGTCATGATCTCTTTAAAGCTTAATTTCTTTTTGTTACCCATTATTCTTCTCCTCCCATCATCAGAATTTTGTAGCATAACTCATAACGTGTTCCTGAGTCATTTCGTCTTTCTCTGTAAGTTCTCCACGCATCTTGCCGTTGCACATTACATAAACACGGTCAGACATGCCAAGCAGTTCTGCCATTTCTGAAGAAACCATAATGATGGCCTTGCCCTCTGCTGCCAGATCATTCATAATCTCATAAATCTCATGTTTCGCACCAACGTCGATACCACGGGTAGGCTCATCCATGATCAGGATATCCGGATCATTTGCCAGCCATCTTGCTACGATAACCTTCTGCTGGTTACCACCGGACAGGTTTGCGATATGCTCCTGCATATTCGGAGTCTTGATACGCAACTTTTGGATACTGTCGTCTACGATTGAATTAATCGTCTTATGATCAAGTACAAATCCGGCTTTCAGGTGCTTGTTATAAATGGAAACACCTACATTATCCTTGATGGAAAGACATCCAAAGATACCATTTCCACGTCTGTCCTCTGTGATCAGACCGATTCCCGCTTTCATGGCATCTGCCGGATGTTTGATATTTACTTTTTTACCTTTAATATAAATCTCTCCAGATGAGATTGCTCTCATTCCGAAAACGCCTTCCAGAAGCTCTGTTCTCTGCGCTCCTACCAGACCACCGAAACCAAGGATCTCACCTTTACGGAGTGTGAAAGATACATCCTGGAAAGATTTCTCATGGATAGAGCTTAAATGTTTAACTTCCATGACCACTTCTCCTGGTTTGTTCTTTCTTTCCGGATATACATTGGTCAACTCACGTCCTACCATTTTAGTGATGATATCTTCCGTAGACATCTCAGATGCCGGCCAGGTTCCTACATAAGTACCATCTCGCATGATCGTGATATCGTCTGCGATACGTTTGATCTCATCCATCTTATGTGAAATATAAACCATGGCAACACCTTTGTCTCTCAGATCATTCATGATCCTGAAAAGAGCTTCTACTTCGTTATCTGATAATGAGGATGTAGGCTCATCAAAGATTACCACTTTTGCATTATGTGAAACTGCTTTTGCAATTTCTACTGACTGCATCTGTCCAATGGAAAGATCCCCCAACAGAGCTTTTGGATCAAAGTCCATCTTAACTTCTTTCAGCCAGTAAGCTGTATCTTCATACATTTTTTTATGGTCAATTACCTGCAAAGGACCGAATTTCTTTGTCGGAAAACGTCCAAGGTAAAGATTTTCCGCTACTGTTCTAGCCGGAACCGGCTGTAATTCCTGATGTACCATCGCGATACCATATTTCATTGCTTCATCAGGATTGTTTACTACAATTTTCTGTCCATCTAAATAAATTTCACCGGCATCCATCTTATAGATACCAAATAAACATTTCATCAGGGTTGATTTTCCTGCACCATTCTCTCCCATGAGAGCATGTACTGTTCCCGGACGGAGTGACAGCTGTACATTGTCAAGCGCCTTAACGCCGGGGAAAGATTTGCAGACGCCCTTCAGTTGCAGTTTGTACTCAGACATGTTTCTCCTCCCTTTCCCTTTTCTCAGAGAAAATGCGGGTGTTCTTTGTGTCACCCGCACCACTCTGATTCACTGTAATTCTTCTTTGTAACTATTTAGTTAATCAACTAACCATAAGACCACTAAATAATTACGATTATTTTGTCATTTCTTTAATATCTGCTACGTTGTCTGCTGTTACTTTCACGTAATCGCAGCCGATGTAGTGATCATTTCCTTTGCCTGTCAGATAGTTAACAGCTGCATCTGCTGCTGCATGAGACTGGGAAATGTGATCGTTAAATACAGTACCTGTCATTTTACCAGATTCTACGTTATCAAGAGCTTCGGACAGAGCATCTACACCTACAAGGAAGATATCCTCACCAACTGTACGTCCAGCTGCTTCGATAGACTGCAGAGCACCAAGTGCCATAGCATCGTTGTTACAGAATACAACTTCTACATCATCACCAAACTGGCTTAAATCGTTAGCAACAAGCTGCTGAGCTGTAGCCTGATCCCAGTTACCAACCTGATCATCAAGCTGATTTACTTCAAGGCCTGCATCCTCAACTGCTTTTACAGAAAATTCTGTACGATATTTAGCATCAACGTTCTCAGGGTCACCTTCGATCATGATGTAATCAACTTTTCCATTTCCGTTCTTGTCGAGTGTGTCAAGACCAAGGTCAGAAATAATTTCACCCTGCATTGTACCGGACTGACGAGCGTCACAACCTACATATGTAACATCCCAGTCATTGTCTTCCCATCTCTTCTCTTCTTCTTCACTTGGCTCACGGTTGATGTATACAAGCGGAATATTAGCTGCTACTACTTTATCTGTAATGCTCTCTGCTGAAGAGGAGTTTACAGGGTTGATAATCAGTAAGTCTACACCGTCAGCGATGAAAGCATCTATCTGGTTGGACTGTGTTGCCTGGTCATTAGCACCATCCTGGATTGTAATGTTATCTTTGGAGAATCCAAGTTCTTCCAGATAGCTCTCCAGCTCACCACGGAACAGAGTCATAAAGTTATCAGAGAACTGATAAATACAAACACCAACTTTTTTGTCAGCTAATTCAGGATTAGCTTCCGGAGTTTCTTCTGCAGTTTCCTCTGTTGCTGTGTCATCAGATGCGAATACAGGCATTGCCATCATAGATGATGTAACCATTGCTGTTGCAAGTACTAAGCTCACTAATTTTCTTTTCATTGTAAAAACCCTCCTTGAATTTACATTTGAATTGTTTACTAAACACGCAGTGCCTTTGTCAACGCTCATGCCCTTGCGTGCCCGTTTGTTTTACTGTGATTGTATTATAACAATGGATTCTTAAAAAAACTATACAAAATACTTCTGTTTTTCTTTGAAATCCTTTGTTTTTTATGCAGAATAACAATGGTTTTTCTAAGACCCAAGAATTTTATTGTTATTCTGCAAATCACTTCCTAATTATATATCTTTTTATTATATAAATTTTTTACGTTTTATTCCTTTATATGCAACTACATCCTTCAGCTGTACAGTTAATCATTCAATTTCACTCTTTTCATTTGTAACGTATGTTACAAGATTATCAGAATGAGCTTCTGTATAAGGTAATGACTCTACATCATCGAAGAGGTCTGCGAACTGGTTGGACTGCATTACAAGGTTCAGGATATTGATGGTGCTCTTCTGAAGATCGCCAAATGTAATGTTATTTTCTTTATAAGAGCCTGTATAAACGATTGTTGTTGTTCCATCACCATTGTCTGTTACAGTTACTGCATCGCCAAGGTTACTGATCAGATCAGAAACTTTTACAGATTCCTGCTCGCCGTCTGCATTTACATTGTCGCGGACTGCTTCTTCATAAGCAGAGGTATCCACTGTCTTTTCGATTGTAACATCACCCGCTGCATCCAGAACAAATTCACCCCACTGTGTGGTTGCCCTGAGTCCACCCCAACTTTCTGCTACAGTTACTTCCGGATAAATATCATCTTCACCAAAAGTCGGTTCCTCATCTGAGAATCCGCGGATAGTAATATCCTCTACGGAATTTCCAGGCATGATCAGGTCATTGCCTGCGTGCATGGAGATGGAAGGTGTAGACTGTCCGCCACCCCAGTCAGTCATGATCATACCGTCAAATCCCCATTCTCCACGGGTGATATCAGTAAGGAGATCATAATCATCTGCTGCCGGAACGCTATTGTTCAGGTTATAGGAGGACATGATACTCATTGGCTGGGCACCTTTGACTGCCATTTCAAAGCCTTTCAGGTAAATTTCTCTGAAAGCACGTTCGCTGATTGTATTATTTACCGCATTTCTGTTATCTTCCTGGTTATTTGCTGCAAAATGTTTGATACATACGCCGATTCCAGGATTGGACTGTACGCCTTCTGTCTCTGCGATTGCGATTGTGCCTGTTACATATGGATCTTCTGAATAATATTCAAAGTTACGTCCGCAAAGTGCATTCTTGTGAATATTCATACCAGGAGCAAGAAGAACTGTTACACCATACTCTTTTAATTCTTCTCCGAAAGCAGTTCCCACTTCTTTTACAACATCCGGATCCCATGTCTGCGCAAGGAGTGTTCCAATCGGCCATGCAGTACAGAACTGATAATATTCCTGTCCGTCTTCGCCCTCGTATTCCTGTGTGATTCTCAGACCTGCAGGACCATCTGCAAGAACAATGTTCGGAATCTTCTTGGATTCAATATAGATACCGGCTGTCTCACCTGCTGCCCCCTGTACAGAGTTCGCCTGAGCACCAATCATAGTTCCGTCGCTCACATCGTCTACATTTGCAGAAGCAGCTCCAGCTGACTGTCCAGATGCGGATGGAAGTTTATTTCCACCAATAACGATATCTGCCATTTGGGAAACAGTCAGACCGGAAACGAATTCTTCCATTGTAATCGTTCCGTCATAAACATCTTTTAAAGTATTCTGGCTGAAATCGCCTTCCAGATTCTGAACTTCCTCTTTGTATTCGCCATGATATTTGCTTGTAGGTGTATATCCAAGATTCTCAGCAAGATATTCTGTTTCTGTTGTATCGGATACATAAGCGGTTACAGTTTCATCATCATATGCTGAAGAATTATCTACTGTCTTGATGTCTGTTGCTGCCAGTGAGATTGTGGTTGCTGCTGCAATCTCGTCTGCTTCACCGTCATAAGTATAAGGTGTTGCATCTTTATTAGAAAGCTCGGTAATTTCTTTATCCGGAGCAAGCTGGTTACTTAACTGCTCGGTAACTGCCGTCTCATCCAGTGATATCACTGCTGCTGCCTTCGTATTTCTGGAGCTGTTTCCAACACGTACTACATAATCACCGGCTTCCATAATATAAGCTGCTTTTTCCTCAGAATAAGAAGACATCTCTGTCGTATTATAGCTGATCGTCAGAGTCTGACTTTCTCCAGGTGCGAGCTCATCTGTTTTTCCATAAGCTGCGAGTTCCTGATATGGTTTTTCCAGATCACCTGATGGTGCAGAGAAATAAACTTCTACAACTTCTTTTCCTGAATATTTGTCGCCTGTATTGGTAACTTTAGCTGTTACAGTAACTTTATCTGCATCTGCTGTTACAGAATCTACTTCAATATCAAATGTTGTATAAGATTTTCCATATCCAAACTCATACGCAGGTGTCACACCAAATGTATCAAAATAACGATATCCTACATAAATTCCGTCTGTATAATCTTCCTGATCTACATTTCCGTCATTTGCTCCAAAAGTTTCTGCTGTCGGATAATCGGAATATGCTGCCGGCCATGTATCTGTCAATTTTCCAGAAGGAGTTACTTCTCCGTTGAGAACTTTTACAAGTGCAGTTCCACCTTCCATACCAGCCTGAGACATCAGAAGCATTGCATCCAGACCATCGATTTCATGGAAGAAATTGGTATCAATGACACCACCAACGTTCAGCACTACAATCACTTTGTCATATGCTGCACCGAGTTTGGTCAGATTGGATTTTTCATTTTCTGTCAGATAATAGTCGCCTTCTGTCTCTGTACGGTCAGCACCTTCACCAGAGTTTCTAGAAATTACATAAATTGCTGTGTCTGTGCCGTCTGTCTGTCCTGCTGCAACTTCCTCATCTGTAAGTTCCGGATCCGGCATGGAAAACGTATCCCAGAACCCACCGTCAAACTCTGCTTCACCTTTGTCATAAGCTTCCTCAAAACTGTTCAGCCAGTCGGAAGAGGTGATATTGTATCCCGCATTTTTTAGTCCTTCCCAGACAGAAACGGTATATCTCTGGTTTACATCACCTGAACCAGTTCCGCCTTTGACAGTCTTTACTGCACCGCCACCGTATAAAGCAATATTACCGTCCACTGCGATTGGAAGTACATCATTATTATTCTCCAGAAGTACCATACCCTGAGTAGCGGCTGTCATGGAAAGCTGAGCATTTTTTGTTTCACGGTCAGACTGCTCATTCGTTGTAGCCGGTGCTGCAAAGGTAGTAATTCCGCCAGAGGTAAGGACCATACTTGCTGTCAGAGTTGCCATCATAGCTTTTTTTAACATTTTTCTGTTTCTGTTCATTACTTATCCTCCTTGTTTTTCCTGTTGAAATTATCATAGCATGAACAGAAAAATTCTCCAATTTAACAAATTTGGACTTACCGGCAGTATTTTGCCAATTGTTATGCAAAAACTTGTCATTTTGTTCTTTCTTGCCATCATACATAATCCAAATTATCTATTCCACATATTCCCTGATTTCACCCACGCTCATTCCTGTATATTTTTTGAACACTTTATAAAAATAGGTAATATTATTATATCCTGACTGTAGGGCAATTTCTTTTATTGAATGTTTTCCCTCCCAGAGCATTCTCAGCGCATTGATCATTCGGATTTCTGTAAGAATTCCAACAAAAGTCTGATTCAGCTCCTGTTTCAGAAGACGGCTCAGATAAAAGCTACTGATCCCAGAAACCTCCGCAACCTGTTCCAGTGAAATATCTTTCATATAATACTTTTCCATATACAAAATAGTTTTTTCTACATAATCTCTGCTTTTCTTTCCTGCCTGTGTATTCTTTACTGCCAGCTGTTCCAGACAATCGCATACCCACTGGCAAAGTTTTTCTTTAGACCTGCATTCCTGAGCTTTTAACCACTGTATCTGCCTGTCTTTGTTGTAACGTTCAGCAGGTGTCAATTTATCTGTCATTACCTTTTCAACATAAAAAACCGTTCCCATACTGGCGATTATCGCAGAATTCATTTCCCACTTCTCATATTCCGTGACAGTAAAACTTTTTTTCACCGCTTCTTTCGCCTTTTCCAACTGTCCACTCTCCATATCACAAATCAATGACCGGACAAGATCACGGCTCTCTTTGGGTTTCTTTTTCTTTTCTCCTGTATTATAAAAGCAGACTCCCTGTCTCTTTTGATTTCCGGCCGCTATTCTGCACTCTGCCAATCCGGTAAGCATTTCATACGGATCTTCCTGCCAAGTACTGACTCCCAGATGAAGCCTCTGATATCCTTCTCTTTCCCCACAGCGTAGAATCATGGCTGCAGTGTCTTCCATCCATTTTGTTTTTTCATTCTCCTGGATTTCCCTTCCCGGTGTGAGAAGAAAACAGATTTCATCTTTATACGTTTTTCCTACACAATATCCAAACTGACCCAGCTCCACCTGAATTTTTTCTTTCAACTCGCTTATTTTCTGTTTCATCACTATAAAGTCTAACTCAAAATTCTTCAGGCAGACGAGAATACATCCGCTGTACTCATGGTTCATAGCAGACTGTATCAGAAGAAAACTTTTTTCGTCCGGTTCTCCCAGCATCAGAGAAGACAGAAACTCACTGCCTACCATCCCATTAATCTCTTCCATATGTACCTTTGTTCTGCTTTCCTTGTCTCTTTTTTCAGCTTCCACCGATACCTGCTGTGTCACTTTCCGAAGTGTTTCCACAAACGTAGTTCTGTTTAATGGTTTCAGAATATACTCCGACACACCAAGGCTCATCGCCTTTTTTGCAAACTGAAACTCACTGTAAGCAGAGCTTATAATTACTTTCATCTCCTTATTACGAGCCCGGATAATCTCAAGGGCATCCAAACCATTAAGCCCCGGCATATTAATATCTATAATGGCAATATCCGGATGATTTTTCTCTACACTGGCAATCAGGTCAATCCCATTCTGGACATAAGGAAGGATTTCCATATCCGGAAAATCATTTCGTATCATCATTTCCAGTGCCCGGCATTCAATCACCTCATCATCCGCAATTATAATTCTGTACATTGTATTCCTTCCCCCTTATTCAACTCCTGTTCTTTCACAGGCAGACAGATACGTACTGTAGTTCCTTCTCCTTCTGTACTGTAAATCTGCACATCTCCCTGATCCTCATAAAAAATGCGCACTCTCATATAAATATTACTCAGACCTATTTTCCCTGTTTCCTGATTTTCTTTCATCTCCCTCTTCAGTTTCTGCAGTCTGTCTGCATCCATTCCCACACCATTATCCTTAATTTCAACAATTCCCATCTGTTCTTCGGGTTGATATCTGGTGCGGATTGTAATGATGGCATCATGAAGCTTCATACCAACTCCATGAGACACCGCATTCTCCACAAGCGGCTGAAGGATCAAGCTCGGCACATGGATCTGGTGAAAACACTCATCCAGATCAAACTCAAACCGGATCCTGTCTCCAAAACGATATTCCTGCAGTTCCACATAGTGTCCAAGAATTTCAATTTCTCTGGATAACGTTACAGATTTATCCGTATAATCCAAGGTATAGCGCAGCAGTCTTGCTGTACTGTCCAGAAGCGTCACTGTTTGCTCTGCGCCTTCCATATATGCAGTCTGTGAGATCATGTTTAAAGTATTAAACAGAAAATGTGGATTAATCTGCATCTGCAGTGCTTTCAGCTCACTGGTTTTAAGCATGTTTCGTATTTTTAGATTCTCTAATTCCTGGTCTTTCAGTTTCTGCTGTGCGTTTGCATTCTCCTGTATCGTGCAAATCTGCATCTGAATCCTTCGGATCATGGAATTATAGACCTGAATCAGCATCCGCATTTCCTCTTCTGCCTCCTGCTCCAGTTTAACATACTCGATCCGGCTCATATCCTTCTTTCCAAACTGTTGTGCATTTTCTGTTAAATCCTGTATTGGCTTGATCACACTATTGCTAAGTGCAAAAATACTCACTCCCTGCCTTAAAAATACAAATGTGATCACTGCAATCAAATCTGCCATCAACCAAAAATTTCTTTTTGCAGCCTGATTGTTCCGATAATCCACAGCCTCCAGCAGTTCTGAATATAGATTCTGAAACTGTGCATCCATGGCTTTATAGACTTCCTGCGTTTTATTATAATATTTATTGATAATAGCCTTACTTCCAATTGTCATTTCTTCACACAGATAGCTGTGATCATATATTTTTTTAATTCTCTGTATATACAGAAGAAACATCTGCTCCACATCTCTGACATCCCTGTAAAACTGTTTTCCCGCATGAATATCTGCAAGCTGCTTCAGTTTTCTCTGATTTGAAGAACATTTCTCGGCAATCTGTTTATAAACATCTTCATTTCCTTCTAGAGTATAGGTGTAGACATCCCCATTAATATCCTCCAGAGCATTATAGTAAGAATTTAATAACAGGATCTGCTCTGTGCTCTGTTCATATTCTTTTTCCACATGCCTGTAAACAACTAACGTTGTAATCACCAGTACCATGGAAACAATTACCGTATCTATCAGAACTCCCATTAGCTGTGATCTGATCGTCTTTGTTTTTTTCATGATATCATCCAGTTTCCCTTCCAGTTCTCCCATTCCGATTTCCAGGAATTAAAATCAAAAGTCTCATCTACATTTTGAATATCTGTATATACGATCCGTTTTTCACCTTTTCTACCATTAATGCAGTCTTTCAGATTTTTCACTGCCTGATATCCCATTTCTACTGTGTCATCCATTACAGAAAAAGAATAAATCCCGTCCTGAAGATATTCGTAAATCTGCTGTGACATTCCGAAACATACTACTTTCATGTTATCCTTGGAATATCCTTCTTCCTGCAAAATATCACCCAACATATCTGCCGCAGTCTGATCTGCACAGAAAATCGCATTGATCCGCTTATTGTCCTGCAGCATTCCGGATACCAGATTGCGTACCCGGATACGGTCAGATCGACTTTCAAACGTTTCTTCTACAATCATGTTTTTGTTTTCGTTTATGGTGGAAAGAAACCCCTCAACTCTCTGCCTCTGTCCCAGGTCATCTGTATCAGAGACAATCATTCCTATATGTGCATTTCCTTCGGTAATATCCATCATATCCTTACCAGCAAGTTCTCCTGCCTCTTTATGGTTCATACCAATATAACCGCTTCTTTTACTGTTTTCCAAATCAGACTGGATTAGAATCACAGGAATCCCTGATTCCTCTGCTTCTTCAACTGCATCTCCGACCACCCTAGAATTATTATTTCCAACAGTGATAATTCCATCTACATCCGAATAAATTGCACTTTTAATAGCTTCTGCCTGCTTATCCTCATCCAGATTTTTAAAACCTACATATTTAGTATCTGTTCCTAAATCACGGTCTGCCTGCTCCATTCCGGCAGCCGCTTCCTCCCAGGTTTGCGGACAGATAAATGTAAATCTGTACGCCAGAGCCTGCGGTTTTTCTTCCGAATTCTGATAATATTTGTTCACCGAAAACAACAAAAGCAGATTTACCAAAAATAACAGCCCATACTTTTTCATTGTTTTAACACTCCCCATAAAACACATTTTAATAATAAACTATCAGATAGTTATTTTACCACAAAATCATATATCAAAAAACTGCCAGATATCATAGATTAATAAAACTATAGTTAACTCTCTTTTTCATAAGTACTTTTTCATAAGTTTCTTTTGTTCTCACATAGATTCTGTTCCACTCCATACCAGCAAACAGTCAGAAAAAAGAATAGTTTCCCATGCATTTGCAGGGATCGTAGCAATTCTTAGGGCTTGGAGATCTGCGTTATGAGGAAAAATAGCAATCTGTCTGAGCGAAGTTTGCAACGGAGCGAGTTTTGCATTTTTCCTCATGCCTTTAGCAGATCTCCAGACCCTTAGAATTCCTAGGTCCCGAAACCGCATGGGAAACCATTCTTTTTTCTGACGTCCCTTTTCTGATATCCTTTTTATTCTATTATCTTATATTTATTCCCATTTTTGCGCACAAAAAAAACCAGCTAACTACCAGCTGGTTTCTCACTGTATCTTCAAAACTACATACATGTTGACATTTCCCTGAGATCATTACTTCCTGCGATTTCTTGGTCAAGCCCTCACCCGATTAGTAACAGTCAGCTCCAT
>CAJLTE010000057.1 GCA_905209435.1 uncultured Blautia sp.
AAATGCCGTATTTATGCGGCTTGTGGCGTTTTGCAAACGCCTAGTATAAAAAACACATTGAGAGGAAAAGATTTCTATGAAGAAAAAAAGTTTTAAATTAGGGCTTGTCCCAAAACTGATCATCGCGATCATCCTTGGTATCCTTTTCGGTCAGTTTCTTCCGGAAGGCTTCTGTCGTTTTGTTGTAACCTTATCCGGATTTTTCAGCACATTCCTGAAATTCGTCATTCCGATGATGATCCTTGCTTATGTAACCATGGGTATTGCAGACCTTTCACAGGGTGCCGGTAAACTGCTTCTGATCACTGTTGCACTTGCTTACGGTTCCACTCTGATTGCAGGTTCTTCATCCTTCCTGGTAGCTTCCAATCTGTTTCCAAGCTTTATGAGCGCAGGTGCTCTGGACCAGATCGCAGCTACTGCCGATATATCTCTGGAACCATTTTTCTCCATTTCCTTACAGCCGGTTATGGATACGCTTTCTGCTGTTGTACTGGCGTTTATCCTTGGATTATGCCTGTCTTCTATGCGCGGAAAAGAAATTGGAAACAGCTTATACAATGGTGTAAATGATTTTTCCAAAATCATTGATAAAGTTCTTCACACAATCATTATTCCATTGCTGCCACTTTACATTTGCGGAACTTTCACAGATATGACCATCTCCAGCAAAACATTTGCCATTCTTGGTATCCTCTGGAAAGTATTCCTGGTTGTTATCCTGATGCATCTGATCTGCATTTTTATTCAGTTCTGCATTGCAGGCGCAGTCAGCAAGAAAAACCCGTTTACTCTGATCAAGAATCAGATCCCTGGATATGCAACAGCACTTGGAACTCAGTCCTCTGCTGCAACAATCCCGGTTAACCTTCAGTGCGCAGAAGCAGACGGTGTCTGCGAACAGATCCGTAATTTCGTTGTTCCGCTCTGTGCAAACATCCACATGGCAGGTTCCATGATCACAATTACAGCCTGTGCAACTGCTGTCTGTCTCATGAACCAGCTTCCGATCAGCCTTGGAACTGTCATTCCGTTTATCATGACTCTTGGTATTGCAATGGTAGCTTCCCCTGGTGCTCCGGGTGGTTCTATTATGACTGCTCTGCCATTCCTTTACATGGTATTCGGTGCAGAAGCAGGTGATCCGGACGGTGCCATCTGCGCCATCATGGTAGCTTTGTATATTACTCAGGACTCCTTTGGAACTGCATGCAATATTTCCGGTGACAATGCCATCGGCGTGATCGTTGATACTATTTATAAGAAATTTATCTTAAAGCCAGACAGTACTCCCACAACTGCTGATGCAGAATAACAGTACAGATTACTGTAAGGCAAATAAACTACAGGAGAACGAACAATATGTCATTTATCAGTGCATTTGATGTAATGGGGCCAAACATGATCGGCCCTTCAAGTTCACATACCGCAGGCGCAGCACGCATTTCCTATCTTGCCCAGAAAATGATCGAAGGCCCATTAAAAAGAGCCAACTTCATCCTGTACGGCTCTTTTGCCAAAACCTACCGCGGACACGGTACAGACCGTGCCCTGCTTGGCGGTATCATGGGATTTTCTACAGATGATATGCGCATTCGGAATTCTTTTGATATTGCTCATGAAAAAGGTCTGGAGTTCTCTTTTACTCCGAATGAGCAGGAAACAGATATTCACCCAAACACTGTAGATATCTGCATGGAAAATGAAAAAGGTCAAAAAATGACTGTACGCGGCGAATCCCTGGGTGGTGGCAAGGTCCGCATCGTAGAGATCAACCATGTACAGGTAGACTTTACAGGTGAATACAGTGCGGTAATCGTTATTCATCAGGATACTCCGGGCGTTGTAGCATATATTACCAAATGCCTGAGTGACCGTAATATTAACATTGCATTTATGCGTCTCTTCCGCGAAGGCAAGGGCGATATCGCCTACACGATCGTTGAATCTGACGGTAAACTTCCGGAAAACATTGTTCCTGCCATCCGTGAAAACCCAAATATTCATGAAGTAATGATCGTACAGATGTAAAGAAAGGAGGATTTTATCATGGATTTTAAAAATGCAAATGAACTCTTAGCACTCTGTGAAGAAAAAAATCTTCCTGTCTCAGAGATTATGCGTATCCGTGAGATTGAGCTTGGCGAAACTGCTGCTGAGATCGTTAATAAAAAAATGGCGCGGGTACTGGAAATCATGAAAGATGCCGCATTCTCTCCGATCAAACAGCCAGTGAAATCTATGGGTGGTCTAATCGGCGGTGAAGCCAGAAAACTGAGTCTCCATGCTCAGAACAATGAGGGGCTGTGCGGTGATCTGCTTCAAAAAGCAATCACTTATGCAATGGCTACTCTGGAAACCAATGCTTCCATGGGCCTGATCGTTGCTTCTCCTACTGCCGGTTCTGCCGGAATTGTTCCGGGGCTGATGCTGGCGATGCAGGAACATTATCAGTTCTCTGATGAAAAAATCATCCAGGCCTTATTTAATGCAAGTGCCATCGGATATCTGGCAATGCGAAATGCAACAGTTGCAGGTGCTGTCGGCGGATGTCAGGCTGAAGTTGGTGTTGCATCTGCCATGGCAGCTTCTGCTGCTGTAGAACTGATGGGCGGCACTCCAAAAGAATGTACTTATGCTGCATCTACTGTTCTTATGAACATGCTTGGTCTGGTATGTGATCCGGTCGGCGGTCTGGTAGAATACCCATGCCAGAACAGAAATGCTGCCGGAGTAGCAAACGCCATCATTGCTGCAGAAATGGCCCTTGCCGGAATCCCACAGCTGATTCCACTGGATGAAATGATCCAGACAATGCTTACAGTAGGTAAGAAACTTCCTGCCGAACTGCGTGAAACCGCCATGGGCGGATGCGCCTCTACACCGTCTGCATGTGAAGCATGCCATATGTGCAGCTAGTACATCGATAAGTTAACAAACAAGTCAATGTAATAACCGCTTAAGATTCGCGGTACTGACTTATCCGCAACTTTAAATTTATTATATTTATATATGAAGAAAGAACTGTTACAAAAATCTTTTCCGGAAATCCTGTGGATTCTGAAGAAGCATCTTCCCTGTAGCAGTTCTTTTTTATTTTTCAATTTGCTATTGACATTTTGAATCTATATGTATATATTTTATATATAATTATTTTACATATTAACACAGGAGGTGATTCTATGTATTATCCTGTATCTGCATTGTTGATCGAGTTTCTGATCCTATCGATCGTGGACTCGCAGGATTCTTACGGATACGAAATCAGCCAGACCATTAAAATTGTAGCGGACATCAAAGAGTCTACTTTATACCCGATTCTGAAAAAACTGGAAAAAAGCGGCTACGTAACCACTTATTCTCAGGAATTTCAGGGACGTAAGCGTAAATATTATTCCATCACAGAGTCCGGGAAAGAACAGCTAGTCTTTCTCCATCAGGAATGGAACAGCTATCGTGATACCATTGACGGGATCATTGAAGGGAGGATAAGAAATTGACGAAAGAACAATATATGACTCAATTAAAAAAGCATCTGCGCCGTCTTCCGAAGCAGGATTATGATGACGCCATTGAATATTTTGAAGAATATTTTGGCGAAGCGGATGAGGCCGGCCAGCAGAAATTAATGGAAGAACTTGGCTCGCCTAAAGAAGCTGCCAGGGATTTGATTGCCAATTTGCTGGATAAAAAGCTGGACGAGGAAGCAGATCATTCACGACCAATTCGGAAAGGTACATTGAAGATTGCCCTGCTTGCTGTCTGTGCAGCACCAATTGCAGTTCCTCTGCTGGCAGCATTGTTCGCTGTGCTGTTAAGCGTTGCAATCTGTATGTTTGCCGCATACTTATGTATCTTTGCATTTGCACTGAGTGCTTTTCTTATAGGTGCAAAGCTTTTTGTACGCGGAATTGTTGCTGTCCCATTCTCAGCTTCCGGAAGTTTCATCCTTCTTGGTCTCGGACTTCTGGGCGTCGGACTGAGCATTCTGCTCTGTATCCTCGGAATTTATCTGTGCAAATGGACCTGCCTTCTGTTTGCAAGAATGGCTCAGCTTCTTATAAGAAGAAAGAGAGGTTAATCTATTATGAAAAATCACAAAACCAGAAAATTTCTCATGACCGGCACTGTTCTCTGTGCTCTCGGACTCGTTCTCTTTGGCTCAGGAATTGCAGCCGGCGGTAAAGACTATATTGCTAATACTGACCTGAACTCCTATAACGGTTCCACCTCAACCAAAGATGATGGCAGCCACGCTGTTCTGAAAAAAACGAAAATCGATTCCTTCAGCAACCTGAATGTAGATTTCAAACACATTGATCTGGCAGTCAAGGAATCCGAGGATGATAATTTCTACCTTTCTTACAATGTTGAGACAACGAAAGGAATTGTCCCGGTTTCCTGGCAGGTAGATAACGGAACGCTGAATCTGGCAGAGTCAAATGGACATGTGTCTTCCGAATATGTCCACATCGATGTTGCTTTTCTCAAAGACCTTCTGACTGTCCGTCATTTCTCTGATAACACATCCGAAAATCGGACTAATCAGGTTATTGTTTATATTCCGCATGATCAGAAACTTAATACCTTGTCCTGTCAGCTGACTGAAGGTGATATGGAACTTACTGCTCTGACCTGTCAGAACCTCAACGTACAGGTAAATCTTGGCGATCTCACACTGGAAGATCTGAATGTTGCAAATGTTTCTGTCACAGATAAAGAAGGAGATATTTCTATATCAGAGAGCACTATGTCTAACCTGAAACTTAATGCTTCCCTTGGTGATCTGGACATTGATTCTTCCAGCTTTACAGACAGTACATTTTCACTATCTGAAGGAGATACAACCGGAACCGATGTTACTTTTTATAAGAACTGCCAGATTACTTCAAAAATGGGGGACATTGATCTGACTCTTCCGGAAAACAGCCTTGATGATCTGACTTTGAGTCTGGATACAAACATGGGAGATATTAATGTTCCTGATAAACTGAATGGGAAACTTGTTTCTACAGACGATGAAAGCACATTTGAAAAAAATGCCTCTTCCATACAGAATCATTTGAGTATTCAGTCCGATGATGGTGATATCAGCATTGATCCCTCATAAAACGAAATCTGGCAAATCTTCTGCCAATTCCATGTATAACCAAATTTATATCAAAAAATTCTAACCGAATTTCCCCGTATAAAAAGACTGCCATGACGCTACACATTTTTATGCTGTGTATCCGACATGACAGTCTTTATTATTTATTTTCCTATCTTCTCCAGAAGTTTTGAAGTGAAGTGTGTATCAAAGAACTGTACAAACGGTCCCAGTCCAAATGCACTGACCAGTGTTCCCAGTCCTACAATTCCCCCTGCCAGCCAGCACATCAGTGCACAGAAAGCATCTGTTACTACCCTGTTCCAGAAATATGGGATTTTTTTCAGTCTCTCTGTCATAATCAGTGACATACTGTCATAAGGTGCAACGCCCTGTTTCGGCAACTGATACATCGACACACCAAAGCTTGTCACTATTACACCGATACATACGATCAGAATTCTCTGCAACAGCTGACCTGGTTCTCCCGCTGCTGAAACAATCAAGTTATAAAAAAATGTGACCACATATCCCAGAAGCAATGCATTGACAAAGGTTCCCAGTCCTATCAGCTTCCTTCCTAAAATAAATTCGACTATAAATACGATCGTATTAATCATAATCAGAAAAACAGCATACTCAATTCCGGCTCTGTCAGATAGTGCCATCACCATTCCACTGAAAGGATCATTTCCTAATCCCGAAAACTTGAAGATTGCTATTCCAAGACCCAATATAATATTTCCGATACACATGACGATAACATATTTCCAGTTTATGTTTTTTATCCATTCAATCATCTCTTTCTCCTCCGTAAAATCACTTCTTTATATCATAGCAAAGCTAAAAATACTTTACAATATCCTTTCTTAAATAAGGCTATTCCAAATTTGCATTTTTTTCAAATAAGTTTATAATAAAAGCCATGCGTATCCATATGCATGTTGCTGTTCACTTCGTGCACAGTAACATATACCCAAAATATAACGAGGAGACACAAATTATGGAAAAGTTAAAAGCATTTCTCAAGCGTAAAGACATCGAAATTTCTGTAAAACGATATGGAATCGATGCTCTTGGTGCCATGGCACAGGGACTTTTTTGTTCCCTTCTGATTGGTACCATTATCAATACTCTCGGAACACAGTTCCACATCTCGTTCCTTACCACCGCTGTTGCTACTGTTAATGATACACAGTATACAGTAGGATCTCTGGCTTCTGCAATGAGTGGTCCTGCCATGGCAGTTGCCATAGGTTATGCACTTCATTGTCCGCCACTGGTTCTGTTTTCACTGATCACTGTCGGTTTTGCATCTAATGCACTTGGCGGTGCTGGCGGACCGCTGGCTGTATTATTTGTTGCTATTTTTGCTTCTGAAATCGGAAAAGCAGTTTCCAAAGAAACAAAAATTGATATTCTGGTCACTCCACTTGTCACTATCGGCGTAGGTGTAGGTCTTTCTGCATGGTGGGCCCCGGCACTTGGAAGTGCAGCGATGAAAGTAGGAAATATTATTATGTGGGCCACCAATCTGCAGCCATTCCTGATGGGAATCCTGGTATCTGTATTTGTTGGTATCGCACTGACTCTGCCTATCTCATCCGCAGCAATATGCGCTGCACTCGGACTTACCGGTCTTGCAGGAGGAGCTGCTGTGGCTGGATGCAGTGCACAGATGATAGGTTTTGCAGTTATGTCATTCCGCGAAAATAAATGGGGCGGACTGGTTTCCCAGGGGATCGGAACTTCCATGCTTCAGATGGGAAATATCGTCAAAAATCCACGTATCTGGATCGCACCAATCCTTACTTCAGCCATTACCGGACCACTTGCTACCTGTCTGTTTAAACTTCAGATGAACGGTACTCCTGTTTCTTCAGGTATGGGAACCTGCGGTTTTGTAGGTCAGATCGGTGTTTATACAGGCTGGATGAATGACATTGCTGCGGGAACTAAATCTGCAGTTACAGGTTGGGACTGGGCTGGTCTTCTGCTTATCTCATTTGTCCTTCCGGCAGTTCTTTGCCCTCTTATCAATCATTTTCTGCGTAAGATTGGATGGGTTAAAGACGGAGATATGACTTTAGAATAATCTTAAAGTCCCCTGTTGCCGATATTCTCTATTTGCTTATCGGCAGCAGGGGACTTATTCTTTCTATATATTTATTTTATACATTCTTTCTCAATCCCATAATCAGCCTGATTCCCACAATCATCAGTATTGGGAAAACAAGAGCTGCAAAGATCCCCATTTTCAGGTTATCACTTAATACTCCGGAAATCATTCCCACATAAGTCGGACCGGAAGAACACCCTACATCACCTGCAAGAGCAAGTAATGCAAATAATGCTGTTCCCCCTCTCTTCACTGATGCTGCAGCCATACTGAATGTTCCCGGCCACATAATCCCTACCGATAAACCGCAGACTGCACATCCCAGGATTCCAAGCGCAGGAACCGGAATAAATGCGATCATCAGGTACGAAATCATACACAAAATCGCACTGTACTGCATAAAACGTTCCAGATTGATCTTTTCTCCGAATTTTCCATAAAATGCTCTGGAACTTCCCATAAGAATCGCAAATGCCATAGGGCCTGCAAGATCACCGATAGTTTTATTAATGCCGAAGCTCTTTTCTGCAAGAGTAGATGCCCACTGGCTGACTGCCTGTTCGCTAGCACCTGCACAGAGCATCATCAGCATTAAAACCCAGAAAATTTTTTTCTTAAAAAGTTCTGCCATAGTAAGTCCTTCTTCTCCTTCATCCAGAAGCGGTGCAATCGGAACTCTGGAAAAGAGGATTCCATTGGCAATTGGAATCAGTGACCATACAATCGCCATATACTTCCAGTTTTCAATTCCAAAAATTCTGAAAAATAATGTCGAAAGAAGTACAACTCCTACATGACCCCAACAGTAGAAAGAATGCAAAAGACTCATCGCTTTTTCTTTATTATCTGTCGGACACGCTTCTACAACAGGGCTTACCAGTACTTCAAGCAGTCCTCCTCCAATCGCATAGATCATAACTGCCACCAAAAGGCCCCAGAACGGATTACTGAATACTTCCGGAAGAACCGTAAGCAGAATCAGTCCCGCTGCCGCCATGGCATGAGCAACAATCATAGACGCACGATAGCCGATCCTGTCTACAAATCCGATAGATGCCAGGTCTACCAGAAGCTGGATTCCAAAGTTAAAAGTAACCAGAAGTGTAATCCTCTGCAATGATATCCCATAGCTGTTCTGGAATGTCAGAAACAATAATGGCACAAAATTGTTAACGATTGCCTGTACAACATATCCTATAAAACATGCCTGTACTGTTTTGTTATAGTTTGTTTTCATCTGATGTATATTGTGCCAAAAATTAATTTATTAAACAATCTAATGTCTGGATTTCTTATTTCCACGTTGTCGTCGATCGCCGCAGTCACTGCTGCATCTCCATCTTTCTCCATAAAATAAAAATATATCCTGTAAGATTGTTTCAAGAATCAACTTATCGGTACAATATTTCCCCTCCCCCTCTGTAAATTTAATTTTGAAATATAAAATGCATTGTCGAATCTTTCAGTCAGCAGACCATTCTTTTCTATACTGATAATTAACAATGTGCCGATAAAATTGATGTTGTCATCAACTTATCGGCAACTCACAGTGTATCACATATTTTTTGTATTTTCTTCCGTTATCTTTTGTTTTTATAACAAATTTCTATACTATTTTTACTTTTATATACTTACCTCTTCGTCTGTATGAAGCAATGCACTTTTGGCAAGTTGGTCAGCTTCTTCATTATAATGGTTCCCTGTATGGGCTGCTACTTTGCAAAATGAAATATGAACCGCTTTTCCTGCATTCTGCATATAAGCTGCGTACTTGCTGGTAAGAGGTGTCTTTGCTCTCCATACACCTGTTACCCATTTCTCAACTCCTTCATAATCGTAGCGGATTTCTACAGCAGGGTATCCATTCTCCTGTGCCCATTTCACGGCATTCATAGCACCAAGCATCTCTCCAGCAACATTTCGAATTGCAACTCCCGCAGGATCACTTCCGCTTCCGGATTTACGGATTTCGTCCCCGTCCGGTGTAAGGATCACACAGCCAAATGCGTATCTTCCTATGTTCTTTTCAAAACTTCCATCAACATAAGCAATAACCATATTTTCAGGCACTTCTACTACTCCTGCTGCCTCTCTTGCCTTGTTCCCCGACACAGTTTCATCTGTCTTCATGTTCAGAAATACCATAGCTTCTTCTCTGTCTGTGAAACCTCGAAATTCAGCTCCTGAATATCCCGCTGTCGCTTTCTGACACTCTGCCCAGGTATTGAATAAACCTGTTTTATAACCTTTTCTCACCGCATAGATTTTCTTTTTTGCCATATATTATTTCCTTTCACCTAATATTCCCTATCCATACTTCTTTGCTCTTTTCATGATGTTAACATTCCTCTACTATAATTTCAAGTCATCCTTTACTCCGAAGAAAAATCAGATCAACTTCCCGGCTACCGTTCCTTCCTCTGCTACCACTACAGTTTAACTATTTGAAAATCCTTTTCCCATTTCCCAAAAACTCGGTTGACAACCACCATAATTCAAATGTATAATAATTAGCAATAAACAACAGTCAGATAATAAAAGCAAAATGCAGTGACAGGGAGGAGTATACAACCCCGCGAAGCACAGAGAGAAAGCGGTTGGTGCGAGCTTTCATGAACGAGTTGTAGAAGTAGCCCTTGAGCAGTGAACCCAACAGCATATCCTGATATGCCCAGTAGGCTTCAACGTCAGTTCCACGTTACAGGAACACAGTATATCAGTACTGACAAAGTGCAGAGCAAAACTCTGAATACAGGTGGTACCGCGGAAATATTTTCGCCCTGGGCAAACAGCCCGGGGCTTTTTTATATCATAGGAAATTACTCCCTAATATTCCTATAATATAAAAAGCCCTCCGGGCAGGATTCTTTCTTATTTCCTGCAATCATACGTATCCGCAGAATAAGCCGCAGGCAAAATCCTGCATCAAATTTATTTTCAATTGCCAGTATTCAGCTCAGGAATTTATTTGAAAACAAATAAATTCCTGAGCGTCCCTATACACCAAAAGGAGGTCCAACACATGAAACAAATATCCGGCAACAAACTCTTAGTCAAAGCCTTAAAAGAAGAAGGCGTAGAATACCTTTTCGGTTATCCTGGTGCCTGTACTATCGACATCAGCGATGAACTCTACAAACAGAACGATGTAAAAATCATCCTCCCACGTCACGAACAGGCCCTCGTTCATGAAGCCGATGCCTATGCCAGAACTACCGGCAAAGTCGGCGTATGCCTTGTAACCAGCGGCCCTGGAGCAACTAACCTGGTAACAGGTCTCGCAACTGCCAACTATGACAGTGTCCCTCTCGTATGCTTCACAGGACAGGTAGCCCGCCACCTGATCGGAAACGACGCATTCCAGGAAGTAGACATTGTAGGCATCACCCGCAGCATCACCAAATACGGTGTCACTGTCCGCAGACGTGAAGACCTTGGCCGTATCATCAAGGAAGCTTTCTACATTGCCCGCACCGGTCGGCCCGGCCCGGTCCTTATCGACCTTCCGAAAGATGTCATGGCAGAACTCGGCAGTGCAGAATATCCAAAGAACGTCAACATCCGCGGCTACAAACCAAACACAGATGTACACATCGGCCAGCTTAAACGTGCCCTGAAACTTTTACATAAAGCAAAGCGCCCGTTATTCCTGGCTGGCGGCGGTGTTGTAATCTCCCGCGCTCACGAAATCTTCCGTGAAGTAGTAGAGAAAACAAATGTCCCGGTCGTTACAACAGTAATGGGAAAAGGCGCTATCCCGACAGACCATCCGCTCTTTATCGGAAACCTTGGTATGCACGGAGCTTATGCAGCAAACATGGCAGTCAGCAATTGTGATGTACTTTTCTCCATCGGAACCCGATTCAATGACAGAATCACAGGAAAGCTTCACGAGTTTGCACCACATGCACAGATTGTCCACATTGATATCGACACAGCATCCATTTCCCGAAATATCCAGGTAGATATCCCGATCGTTGCAGATGCAAAAGAAGCTATCACAAAGATGAGCGAATACGTACAGGAATGCTCCACGGGCAAATGGCTTAACCAGATCAAAGCATGGAAAGAAGAACATCCACTTAAAATGCGTCCGAACGATGTGTTAAGTCCAATGGACATCCTGAAAGAAATCAATGAGCAATTTGATAACAGCATCATCGTCACAGACGTAGGTCAGCACCAGATGCTAGTTTCCCAGTATGCCGAAGTAACTGAGGGCAAACAGATGATCATGTCCGGTGGTCTGGGAACTATGGGATATGGACTTCCTGGAGGAATCGGAGCCAAAATTGGAAATCCTGACAGACCGGTTATCGTAATTTCCGGTGACGGTGGTGTACAGATGAATATTCAGGAACTTGCAACAGCAGTTCTTGAGGAACTCCCTGTTATCCTCTGCATCTTTAATAATGAATATCTCGGAATGGTACGTCAGTGGCAGAAACTTTTCTACGGTAAACGTTATGCAATGACAAACCTGCGCGCCGGAGCACTTTCCCGCCGCACAGAGGGCATGGAATATCCGCAGTACACACCGGATTTCATCAAACTTGCAGAAAGCTACAGAGCAAAGGGAATCCGTGTTACAAAGAAAGAAGAAATTGCAGCAGCTTTCGAAGAGGCCAAGAAAAATACAAAAGCACCTACAGTAATTGAATTTATCATTGACCCTGAGGAAATGGTTTATCCAATGATCAAACCAGGCGGAACTCTGGAAGATATGATCATGGATTGTTAAACAGGAGGTTAGCATATTATGGATAAAGGAATGAAAAAAAGATGGATTTCTCTCTATGTTGAAAACCAGGTAGGTGTTCTGTCAAAAATCTCCGGACTCTTCTCCGGAAAAAGCTACAATCTTGACAGCCTCACAGTAGGAACCACTGAAGACCCGACAGTTTCCCGAATGACAATCGCAACAGTCAGCGATGATGAGACATTCGAGCAGATTAAGAAACAGTTGAACCGTATGATTGAAGTCATCAAAGTTATTGACTTCACCGATGTTTTTGTCCGCATGAAAGAAATCCTGTACATCAAAGTTTTCAACTGCTCAAAGGAAGATAAAGTAGAACTTTTTCAGATTGCAGAAACTTTTAAAGCCAAAGTCATCGACTACGGAAAGGACAGCCTGTTACTTGAATTTGTACAGACTGCAACCAAGAATGATGCTGTTGTTAAACTGATCAAAGAAGAATTCCACAGAATTGAAGTCGTTCGTGGCGGCAGTGTAGGAATAGAATCTATCAGTATGATGGAGAGATAGGGAACTTTCCGGATTTTTCCTGAATATTGATTCATACATCAAAAAATTAACGGCGTAAATCAAAACATTCAGATTTACGCCGTTTTTCTAATTATATTTATCTTTCTAATGAAATAGACGCTACCATTATCCCAGAATTTTTTTCAGATCCTCTTCCGGTGTTGTTACCGGAGCAATATTGTAGTTTTCCGCCAGATACTTCAGAACATTCGGAGAAATAAATGCAGGCAGAGTCGGACCTAAGCGGATATCCTTGATTCCCAGATGAAGCAAAGTGAGGAGAATGCAGACTGCTTTCTGCTCGTACCAGGAAAGAATCATGCTTAATGGCAGTTCATTTACACTGCAGTTGAATGCTTCCGCAAGGGCTACGGCTACTTTAATAGCACTGTAGGCATCATTGCACTGTCCCATATCCATGATTCTCGGAAGGCCGTCGATTGTTCCAAGGTCAAGATCATTGAAACGGTATTTTCCGCAGGCGAGAGTCAGGATGATAGTGTCATCCGGAGTCTGTTTTACAAAGTCTGTATAATAATTTCTGCCTTTACGTGCACCGTCGCATCCGCCTACCAGGAAGAAGTGACGGATATCACCTGATTTAACTGCTTCAATTACTTTGTCTGCCACACCCAGGACAGTTCCGTGAGCAAAGCCTGTCATAACTTCTGTTCCGCCATTGATTCCTGTAAACTGTGTATCTTTTGCATATCCGCCAAGTTCCAGGGCTTTCTCGATCACTGGGGTAAAATCTTTGTCATCATCAATATGAACTACATCCGGGAATGATACCATTTCTGTAGTAAATACACGATCTTTGTAGCTTGCTTTCGGCGGCATGAGGCAATTGGTTGTGTAAAGGATCGGAGCAGGAATATGGTCAAATTCTTTCTGCTGGTTCTGCCATGCAGTGCCGAAGTTTCCTTTGAGGTGTGAAAATTTCTTTAATTCCGGGTATGCATGTGCAGGAAGCATTTCCCCGTGTGTGTAAATATTGATTCCTTTTCCTTCAGTCTGCTGAAGAAGGAGTTTCAGATCATAGAGATCATGACCTGTTACTACGATAAACGGGCCTTTTTCTACATTCAGCGGTACAGTCACCGGTTCAGGAGTACCGAATGTTTCGGTATTTGCTTTATCAAGGAGTGCCATGCAGCTTAAGTTCACTTTTCCCACTTCCATAACTACAGGAAGAAGTTCTTCCATTCCCCAGTCTTCTGCAAGTACAAATAAGGCTTTATAGAAAAAGTCATTTACTTCCGGATCCTTGTATCCAAGCACCATTGCGTGATATGCGTAGGCTGCCATTCCTCTTATGCCAAAAAGAATCAGAGATTTGAGAGAACGGATGTCCTCGTTGGCATTCCAAATGCGAGTCATGTCATAATTATCTGTATTTCCGCATCTGGAGGCACAGGCAGCACAGTCAGGAACAATTTTGCTCTTCTCTGCATTTACTTTGCTGATCATTTCCCGGATGGATTCATCATCAAAAGCTACATTAGTGACAGTGGTAAAGAGTCCTTCGATTACGACACGGTCTGTGGTTTCTTTTCTTTCATTGTTTGCGCAAGCGCGGGCAAGACCGATAAGAGCTCCTGTCAGTTCATCCTGAAGTCCTGCTGTATCTGCGGTTTTTCCGCATACTCCTGCTTTTCCTGTACATCCACTGCATCCTGCGGTCTGTTCACACTGAAAACAAAACATCTGTTTATCCATTTTTTTCTCCTTTATCTTATATTTCTATGGTTTTTAGGCTCATTCTTTAGTTGCTTATAAGTCTTTACATCTTTTTACATATTATCCACAATCTGTCCATCTGTAGAGATGATTTTTACCTGCCATGGAATAAATTTTCCACTGTTTTTCAGGGCTGTTTCTGCTGCTCTGGCGAGGCCGCCGCAGCATGGGACTTCCATTCTTACGATAGTCACGCTCTTGATATCGTTCTGGCGGATGATTTCGGTCAATTTTTCGCTGTAATCGCCCTCGTCCAGTTTCGGGCATCCGATCAGGGTGATGCGATTACGGATAAATTCCTGATGGAAGTTTGCGTAAGCATATGCAGTGCAGTCTGCTGCAATCAGAAGATGCGCTCCGTCGAAGTATGAGGCATTGACTGGTACTAATTTGATCTGTACCGGCCACTGACGCAGTTCGGATTCCGCCGGGGTGTTGGACTGTGTATAAGTTCTTTCTTCTTTCTGTGGTGCTTTTAGAATCTTCTTCGCCATGCTTCCCGGACATCCTGTGAAAAACTTGCCGATTCCATATTTTGGTTCTGCAGTGCCGGCTCCTGCACATAATGATGCTGATTTCGTATCTGCGGCTCCTGTTCCATTCTCTGCATTTGCTTTCATATTTGCTTCTACTGCTGCCTCGTCAAAGGCTGCTGCTTCTCTTTTAATAAATGAAATTGCATTTGTCGGACATACCGGCAAGCAGTTGCCTAACCCGTCGCAGTAGTCATCACGTAGAAGCTTTGCTTTTCCGTCTACAATGCCGATAGCTCCTTCCTGACAGGCATCGGCGCATAAACCGCATCCGTTGCAGCGTTCTTCGTCGATGTGTATGATCTGTCTTATCATGTATTTCCCTCCTGTAAATTATCTGTGTTCTATGGTAAATGTCTGTGTTCTCTTGATTACATGGCAAAGTATATCGGATATTCAATCATAAGTATGTTGTAAAAACAACATTTATAAAAAAATCTCAGAACTTTTTCTTCAGGGTAACGCCCCTCTGGATAAAAGTTCTGAGATTAATTGGCTAATGTTTTATTGAGTTAATCTTTTATTTCTTTTGAAAATTTTTCTGATTCATTTTTATCAGAAAAGATCTTTCAGTTTCTGTACGACGCTCTTATTTTCTTCTACTGTTTCCTCTTCTTCATCATCAGCAATAGAGATTGCTTCTGTTTTCATAGCAAACTGTACAAGTCCGATATCTGTGTTTTCATCAGATGCAAAGGATACAGGTGTAAAGTCTGTACCTGCGATCTTGTCTGTTGCTTCATTAATGGCATCATCAATCTGTGTATCAATGTCTTTTGTTTTGTCAGTGAATTCTGTTGTGCCGTCTTTCAAATCATCAGTTCCATCTGCAAGGCTGACGATTCCGTCATACAATTCTGCAGTTCCGTCATATAAACTGGATGCTCCGTCGGAAAGAGAACCTGCGCCATTATCCAGTGTATCAATTTCGGAAGTAAGAGTTCCCACACCTGTCTGCAGACTGAAAATTCCATTCTGGAGGCTGTTTACTCCGCTTACCAGGGTGTTCGCTCCGTCGGAAAGAGCAGATGTTCCATTCTTCAGACTCTGTGTTCCTGCGTAAAGCTGCTGTGCGCCATTTTCCAGAGATTCTGCACCTGTTTTCAGGTTTTTGGTTCCGCTTGTCAGGGAATCTGTAGCTGTTACAACCTGACTGTATGCACTGTAGAACTGACTGTACGCTTTCTGCACCTGATCCACTCCCTGTGTATAGTTTCCGATTCCTGCATCCAGTTCTTTGTATTGGTCTGTCAGGGTATTGATAGCTGTTACCAGTGTATCCATCTGATCTGTGATCATGTTCTGCAGAAATACAGGAAGAGACTGAATCTGTATGTCAAACTGTGCATAGTTATCTTTTAGCTCTGATGCACCCTGTGCTACCTGGGCTGCTCCGGCTGCCACGCTGGATGCTCCGGATTCCACCCCTTCATAAGCACTGTTATTTGCTTCCAGTAATGATGCAATATTTTCCAGATTTGCAGAAACTGAACTTACATCTCCGGCTGCATCTACCACTGCTTTCTGAGTTGCAGAGAGGCTTCCGTAAACTGCCATTGCCTGGGACGCGATTCCTCTAAGGTATGCCGCACTGTCAGTATTTTGAGATTTCAAGTCCTCAAATCCTGCGCAGCTCTGTGCTAATGCGGATGCCCCGTCGGATACACTCTGAGAGCCATCTCTTCTGTTAAGACAAAGACAGCGATCCGTAATGCCTTTGCAGAGATGGTCAAAGAAAAAGGAGAGTTAGATAAGATCACGGTAACTGAACTGGTAAGGCGGGCGAATATCAATCGTTCTACTTTTTATCTGCATTACAGTGATATTTATGATATTGCCAGTGAAATGGAGCAGACGCTGATGAGTGATGTCATGCAGCATAATCCCAGAACCAGGGAAGAGTTACTCACATTTACAGAGGAATTATTAGATCTTATACACAAAAATGAGAACCTGTACAGACAGATTCTCTCTTCTGAATCACCTATGTATTTTCTGCGTAAGCTCCGCCGGGAGATTGCAGCTAAAGTTCTTTCTATCCCGGATATAAACCATAATCCGGCACCGTGGTTTCAGATGAAAACAGAAATCTTCGCAGACGGAATCTGTGAACAGGTTGTCTATTATTTCCGCGGGCGCACAGACTACACCTTTGAAGAACTCAAAACCGGAATCCTCACCTGTATGCGTGAATACTTCTAACCATACAGTCTGAATTTCCTGCTGCTTTCTTATTACTTAGAGCTGCCAGCACGCTCCATTTGTTCTTTTCTGACCTTCTCTCTCTGCTTCGTAAGATCATAATAATCATCTGTAAGAAAGCCATGTGCCCGCATCGCCTCGAACACCTGCTGCTGGGCAGGTGTCATTTTCATTCCTATTGAATTATTATAATCAGTAAGAACACATCCTGTCTTCTCAACAAGCCAGAAAAGAGGGGAATCTCCCTCCGGGATCATTTTCCAGATTTCATCCTCCGTCCATGGCAGCAGCTCCATCATTCCGTGAAGGTGTCCTCTGGGAATCCGCATATATTCACCGTCTGGCAAGATTAATCCGTCAGAAAAATTCTCATCCTTAACTTTCATTTCATTCAGCAGTTCTTCAGTTATCTTCATTCTCTTTACCTCATCCTTGAGTATTGCTTTCTCCTATTATACGTGCCCGTTCATTATTGTGCAAGTTGTAGTAACACAAAAATATATCATTTTCTATGAAATTTTATCTTGATTAATCTGTCAAAAGATTGTAAACTACTATTGTACACACAAGTTAACATTTTCGTTAATTAAGACTATTCGAGGTTTCCTCAGAATGTCTCAATTATACACACACATTTTTCCAAAAAGAGCAGCTGTACCGCCTGGTACGCTGCTCTTTTAATTTCTTATATTATTTCTTCTTTTTCAGAAAATAGATTAATAATCCTATAATGATAACGATTCCTATCCCACTGATCCAGACTACAGGATTAAGCATTCCTGAATCAGACTTTACATTCTTTCCAGATACTTTCTGTGAATCATCCTTACCTGGCTTCGATTTCTTATCTATTTCCTTCTTATCTGTATTCTCTTTGTCCTTCACCTCCGGAGTCGCAGTTGCCTCTGATGTCGGTGTTGCTTCCGGTGTAACAGTTGCCTCCGGCGTCGGTGTTACAGTCACTTGCGGTGTCGGTGTCGCTTCTGGTGTCGGTGTTGCGGTCACTTGCGGTGTCGGTGTCGCTTCTGGTGTCGGTGTCACTGTCGCTTCCGGAGTTAATGTTCCTTCCACGCTCTTATCTCTTGCTACAGCTGCCTCCGCTGCTGTTTCACCTTCAGATTTACCTGTGTAATCAGTATCACGATCAAGATTCAGCCAGCCCTGATCAACACCGTCTGTGTCAGTCCTTCCCCAGTTTGTGCCATCTTCTCCATGAACATACTGAGAAATATGTACAGTCGTATCATTCTCAATTCCGGAAGTTCCGCTGACTTCTCCAAACTTCTCTCCAGGTCCGTTATATACAGAAGCTTTTCCATCATCTCCCTGGATTTTTACTTCAAAATCCACATCCTTACCACCCAGTGTATTGATTTCTTCTTTTATTGCCTCACTGCGCGTAACCGGCTTCAGATCGTCCATAGGAATATAACCGTTCATTCCATGATATTGTGTGTATGCCCACTTTTTATTATCTGTGCCATCCTTTTCACCCTGAATATGAATTGCAGTTCCATTGATGATCAGCTGATCATTTAATATCTCACTCTGTGGATCTGATTCAGCATAAATATTTATGCCACCCTCAGCACTCTGCACGACCATATAATAATCAGTGACATAATCCGGATCCTGTCCTTTTCCGTCATCAGCCCATATATTTACTGTTGTCAGAATAACACATAACAACAGGGCTGCTATTGTACCTAACTTTCTCTTCATAACCTTTTCCCTTATTATTTTCATAGTTTCTGTTTCTTATTTTCTTTTTATAACAGATGACCTCTTATATTTGCTGTATACATTTCCATAAGTCTCTCTAACATATGCCCTCACAGCATAATAATATGATACACCTTTTACAGCTTTCTTGTCCAGATAAGATACTGTGTTTTTATCGGAAATTTTCCTGATCAACTGATAAGATCCGCCTTTTTTCTTCCTGTAAATATAATATCCATCACATTTCTGTTTCTTCCACAGGATACGGATTCCATTCTTCTCAGATTTTACAGAAGAAATGCTTTGCAGCGCAGGTGCCGCTTTGATTATCGGACCCGTTGTATACTTACTCAGGTAGTTTTTTCCATTTGCCTGGTAATATGCCCTTACCGTGTATCGGTAAGACGTTCCTGCAGTTATTCTGCTGTCTTTATATTTTAATGAAGAATTCTTTACTGCTGCAATCTTGGACCACCCTCCACCAGATGACGGTCTTCTGTATATATAATATCCTGCTGCATTAGAAACCTTATCCCAGGAGACAAGATTATATCCTGAATTATAAGCCTTTACCTGAAATACCGGCGTATCCGGAATCCAGGACTGTTCAAGAGTCCTGGTATGCACTTTGATCCTTACCGACCAGTTGGCTATCTTTCCATCTCTCCATTCAGAAGTAGACAATGCCCCTTTATAAAAAGTCTGATTCTGCTCAATACCGGCAGTTGAAGTAAACCAGCTTCCTCCTCCGGAATTCTTATAGCTTGTACTTGTTTCCACTCCAAAACTGATATAATTACTTCCACTGTTTGTGATCACTACTGAATATCTGCTGCCCTGTTTTAACACAACCTCAGGAACTGTAACTGTATGCACCCCCGCAATTTCCTGCTCCACTTCATACGGCTGTGCATATGCAGGAGTACCGCTCTGTGGATCAGCAGGATCAGTAACATCCGTATATATCTGAACTTTATAAGAAGCATTATCTGTCATGGTAACCACATTAACTTCTCCAATTGCTTCTTCTTTTCCATTTCCGGCTTTTGCCTCATAAGCTGCAGCTACAGACTGTCCCGGCTGTATTTTAACTGATGAAATTGCCGAAGAACCATCATAGAAATAATTGTTTTTATATATCTGTTGTGAAGTTGTTACAGCCTCTGCGCTCACCAGATTGCTGATGTTAGGATCTTCATAAGAAACATAATAATATCCCTGATCTCCTTTATCCTCACCCCAGCTGTTCTTAACGATCCAGGCCCCATTATTCTGCACCATAGACGCATCAAGGAAATTGTTTTTGTCGTAATCATCGTCCCATCCCACTACAGTCACGATATGATTTATCACTTTCGATGTTGCAGTTGTCGGATAACAGTACGCTGCAGTATCTGGATTTACATAATTCTCCGCCATATAAAACATAATTGATACTGCATGGTCATTCATCAGCAGTTTCTTCATTCTGTTCTTGGAACACTCTAATTGATCATTATCCTTCACTGAATAATTGGAAAACGACGCATTCTTCAGATAGGCCGCTGCATTATAAGCCTTATCAGCCGATATCTCTGCAGTCAGATCCTGTTTATGTAAAGAGTCTGTCGGAAGCGGTACATCATCCTCTGTTGTCATCCCTGACCACGTGCTGAGAAAAACTGCAGCCAGATAATCATTTCCACCTATATTATGATAATTTCCTGCTACTGCATTTATATCATCAGCTGTATTTCCCAGTGGGTCATTCTGCCTGTTTGAAAAAAAATACGACAGATGTTCTTCTGACAGATCGTATATCCCCTGTCCCTGAGAAAGCAATGAGCCTTCCATTACTGCTGCCATTCCGAATGCCCAGCACGTTCCAAAAGGATTCTGATTTTTCACAGATGTTACCAGACCTTCTTCTCTACCATCATATTTCGGGGGATAAACAACAGCCCTGCTGTAAACTGAAATATCTGAATCCAGGTCACTCTCCACCTGCGGTCCGGGATCCAACGGAGTCAGATTCTTAAATGGTTCCAACTGCTCCTCCCGCTCCTCTTCTGTCAACGGTCTTCCCTTAATGTAACGGATTTCCTCATTCTCTTCCTCTGATTCTTCACCATCCTGAAATTCAGCAACTGCTTCATCTGACGAAAATTCTTCTGCCTCAACCAAATTCTCATTTTCAGGTTCTTCTGCAAAAAGTTCATTCTGCTCTCCTGAATCAAATATTTCCTGTGCAAATGCAGGTACCGGTACAGAAGTGCAAATCATTGCAGCTGCCAACATAGCCGAAAGTATTTGTATCGTCATACTTCTTTTTTTCATATGTTTATAACTCCTTGTGTAAAAATATAAAACCTTTTATATTACGCAAAAACCGCCGAAGCCCTATCTCAGGCTTTCCGGCGGTTTTTCATATAAAGTCAAACAGATGTTCGCAATCCGCTTCGCTACTTGCTCATAACCAAATAACTGCTCCGAAGTTTATCAGGAGGAGCTTGCACTCCTCCTGATGCAAGCAAGTCCCCCCACTGCTTATTTCTTTTCGCAATTGAAGCAGGGGACTTACTTGATTTGGTTAAAAAGAAATGTCAGGTTCTGCCGGATATAGAAAATGCCGTCAGGAAATGATGTCAAATGCCGTGGTGCATTTTCTTCTGTATATGTGAAAAGTGTGCAAAGCATGTGTGGAATGCTTTATTTAGAACGTATTCATATTTAAAACGTATCCAGACTCAAAATTTTCTTCAGATATTTCTCTTTTGTTATATTTATTCTAACAGACATGAATATAGATTACAATTAAAATCGTTCTCGCTTATCTTGGGTAATCTGACATGTTCCTGCTTTATTTTTACTCTGTCTCCTTCACTTTTCTCATCATATCAGCAAGTTCCTGATACTTTCCTGTGATATATCCGTAATTCTTCTTTTTGTGTGGAACAATACAATTCGTACAATCCTTTATTCCCTTGTCAGTATACCTGAAATTCCCACCGCATTTGTCTCCAAGCGCATACAGGGGGCAGTAACAAAACAAACAATTAAAATCTTCCGGATCTGCATTTTTATGACATGGAAAAAATTCGCATTTTTTGTGACTGAAGTATGAATACTCTTTGCCTTCCCAATAAGGTCTTTCCATCTTAGTTTCCTTCTTTCGTATGATATAAAAAGAATCCTGCTTGCAGGATTCTCCGCCTGCGGCGGG
>CAJLTE010000058.1 GCA_905209435.1 uncultured Blautia sp.
GATCTTCCAGAAGCAGTTCATCGAAGGTATTGCAACATCCGGTGGTAAGCTGTAAGTTAAAAAAAATAAAAAGAAGAATCCAGGAGGTTCGGGACATTTCCCCTGAACTATACAGGCAGAATTTTGTTATACAACTGGAAAGAGAAGAATAACAGAAGGCTGCCTGAAACTGGATATCTGATTGCTGAATCATCTGTAAAGGTGAAAGTCAGGACAAAATCATTAAGATAGAAAAAGGAAGGGGTAATAAAAAATGAAACCAGGAAGTCTTTATGACAGTATATTTGGATTTTTAGGTCAGTTAATTGCATTGAATTTACTATGGATCGTGTGCTCTCTTCCTGTTATTACAGCAGGGGCATCCACCACTGCTTTGTATTATTGTACATTAAAACTCCACAAGGATGGAGATATCCGGGTATTTCATGATTTTTTTAAAAGCTTTAAGCAGAACTTCAAACAGTCAACTCTGATCTGGATCCTGATGGCAGCAGTTGCAGTATTTCTTTATATGGAGAAAGAATCGTTGGTAACTATGCCTGGTTCCATGCCACAGATTTTCAATTACGTGATTCTGGCGGTATGTATTCCGCTGATTGCCATTGCACTGTACATATTCCCGACAGTTGCAGCATTTGAAAACAAAACAATGACTTTGATCACAAACGCATTTTATTTTGCGGTTAAACATATAGGTTATGCGATAGCAGTGGCAGTGATCACGATACTGCCAATGACCATGACACTTGTAGATGCAAAACTTTTTCCGGTATATCTGCTGATTTGGCTGATGGTGGGATTTTCCCTGACAGCCTATGCAGATTCCTGGTTTATGTGGAAACTGTTCAAACCGTATTTCAAAGAGGACGAAGAAGAACATCACTATGTAGATACAGAACCGGATCAGTATGCTTTTTAACAAAAAAACAACAAAGAAATGAGAGGTACAGAGTATGGAATGGATTAAGTATCATGAGGCAGAAAAAGTATTTGACCTGAGAACAGAAAACAGCACCTATCAGATGCAGGTAAGAGAGTATGATACTCTGGTTCATCTGTATTATGGATGCCCGGTAGGGGATTCCCTGATTACGGACAGGATTGTATGTGTGGACAGAGGATTCTCCGGAAATCCGTATGAAGCAGGAAAAGACAAAACATTTTCCCTGGATACTCTGCCGCAGGAATATACAGCTTACGGAAACGGAGATTATCGTATCAATGGTCTGGAAGTAGAGCAGGCAGACGGCAGCGACACTGCAAATCTGAAATTTGAATCCTATGAGATCACAAAAGGAAAATACAGCCTGAAAGGTCTCCCTGCAATGTTTGCAAAAGAAGATGAGGTAGAGACATTGGAGATTGTCCTGGCAGACCGTGTCAGCGGACTGAAAGCACATCTTCTCTACAGTGTATTCCCACATCTGGATGTGATCACCAGAGCAGTTCGTCTGGAACAGACTGGTGAGACACCTGTTACAGTAAAGAAAGCAATGTCTATGGAAATGGATTTTGAATATAGAGAAATGGATGCAGTTCATTTCTATGGTAGACATAACGTAGAACGTCAGATGGAAAGAACACATCTGGGTCATGCAAACTGGTCTGTAGGAAGTATTCGCGGCACTTCCAGTCATCATCATAACCCATTTGTAATCCTCTGCGACAGAAACACAGAAGAAACATATGGAAACTGCTATGGATATGCACTGGCTTACAGTGGAAACTTTACATTTGAGACAGAGGTAGATCAGGTAGGACATACCCGTGTGGTAATGGGAATCCATCCATATCATTTCGCATGGACACTGGAAAAAGGTGACACATTTGAAACTCCGGAAGTGATCATGTCATATTCCGCAGAAGGATTTGGAAAACTTTCCCGCATTTATCATGATGCATACAGAAACAACCTGATCCGCAGCAAATACGTAGAACAGCCAAGACCAATCCTCGTAAACAACTGGGAAGCTACCTATTTTGATTTTGATGCAGAAAAACTGTATCATATTGCAGAAGAAGCCAGGAACATCGGCCTGGATATGTTTGTTCTGGACGATGGATGGTTTGGCAAAAGAGATAATGACTGGTGCGCACTTGGTGACTGGGAAGTAAATGAAGAGAAGATCAAAGGTGGACTTCCTGCACTTGCAGAGAGAATCCACGGACTTGGACTGAAATTCGGTCTCTGGGTAGAGCCGGAGATGATTTCCGAGGACAGTGATCTCTACAGAGAACATCCGGACTGGGCATTAAAGATTCCGGGACGTGCTATGAACCGGAGCAGACATCAGCTCAATCTGGACATTACCAGAAAAGAAGTCCGTGACCATATCATGAACCAGATTTTCAAAGTTCTGGATGCATGCAAGGCAGACTATGTAAAATGGGATATGAACCGCAGTGTAGACAACGTATTTTCCGCAGCACTTCCAAAAGAACGCCAGGGAGAGGTTTACCACAGATATGTACTTGCAGTATATGAAATGATGGAAAGCCTGGTGCAGAGATATCCAAATCTCCTGTTTGAATCCTGTTCAGGCGGCGGCGGAAGATTTGACGCAGGAATGCTCTATTATTCTCCGCAGATCTGGTGCAGTGACAACACAGATGCCATTGACAGACTGAAGATACAGTACGGTACTTCTTTCGGATATCCGGTAAGCGCGATGGGTGCTCATGTCAGCGTATGCCCGAACCATCAGTCCGGCAGGATCACACCATTCGAGACAAGAGGAACGGTTGCATCATCCGGTACATTTGGCTATGAACTGGATCTGATGAAGATGTCCGAAGAAGACAAAAAGACAGCCAGAGAGCAGATTCTGAAATACAAAGAAATCGAGCATCTGGTACAGTCCGGAGATTACTATCGTCTGATAAATCCATTTGAAAACAACAACCATGTACTCTGGCAGTTCGTATCCAAGGACAAAAAAGAGACAGTTGTATGTGGCGTAAGACTCCACAGCGAAGCTAATCCGTATATCTATCTTTTCTATCCTCAGGGACTGGATGCAGATCTGCATTACGAAGACATTGCAACCGGAAAAGTATACACAGGCGCAGCACTGATGAAAGCAGGACTGCCATTACCACTGACAACAGGCGATTATCAGCCGGTCAGATTTACATTTAAGGCGGTAGAGAAATAATTACCGAATCAAATAAGTTATCTGATTCAATTGTAGGTGACTGTTTGAACATAATAAAAAGATGAAAACCAGTAATTAAGTTTATTAATAGCAGATAAGCTTAGTTACTGGCTTTTTTTGTCCTTTGCCATCTATAGATATCAATAAATAAATAATCACAAAATTTTATATGATATATCTTTATAAGATGTTGTAGAATGATGTAAAATAGTCGTAGAATTATAAAAAACGAGGCAGGTAAAGAAAAATGAAAGAGAAAATCAAAAAAATGCCGGGAAGAATCAGAAATTATTTTTGCTCACATATGAGTGCGCAGGTTACAGTAACAGTAGTATTACTTCTGATCCTGGCAGGTCTGGTCCTTCAGATTTATGTGAAAAATCAATATTTTAATTATCTGCTCAGGAATACCAGATCAATGGAAGAATCTATGATCGAAACATCGACGATTAATATTGATGCAAATCTGAAGGATATCATCAGTGCTGCATGCAATGTAGGAGTTAATGAGACATTAAGAGTTCTGGTAGAAAACACAGAGGCAGACGGAATACTTCTGGCAAAAGAAAAACTGACATTGGGCAGCAGAATGGATGATATTGCTCATCAGATTGGAAGTGTTGTATCTATTGCAATTGTATCAGATGAAGGTCTGTGGCAGGAGTATGGGGTTTATTGGTACCAGACATCTTCAAAAGGAGTATGGGAAGATGGCAATCTGGATAAACTTCAGGAAATATATGAAAAGACCATGGCACTTCAGAAAGAGAAAGCAAATGTCAGGTACTATGCAGAGACAGATCCTGCTGTTCACAGTCAGTGGCCGCAGATAAGAATGGTACATATTGCAGTTCCGCTGATTGGAAAAACTTACAGTTTTTCTCATGTGAAAAATGTAGCGGTCGTATCTTTCGATATGGGAGATATTCTGGAAAAAAGTGCTTTTGACAGAGTAGCTGATAAACCTCTTTCGATTGGATATATTGCAGATGAAAATAACAGAATCATTTACCATCCAAATGAAGAGTACGATGGAATGACAGTGGAAAGTTACAGAAAAACGCTGGACAGTACCGAGAATATCAGCAGATCATTAAAATATTTTGGATGGACAGCATATATTACCACGGATCTTGGAAAAATGCGTGCACAGGTTAACCAGATGTATACCAGAAGCATTTATGTATATCTGTTTTTGTTGTGTATCTGTGGATTTTTATGGCAGTTTACAATACGAAGAGTATTAAAACCAATTGATATTATACGGGATTCTATGCGAAATATTAAACTTTCCAAGAATCTTCCGAAGATAGAAGTAAAGGGAACCAATGAGATATGGCAGTTGGCTGGTTATTATAACGAAATGGCGGAAACTCTGGAACGACAGTACAAGGAAATACGTAGATATTATCGTGAAAAGAATCTTTCTATCCGTCAGAAAAATAAGGCAGAGAAAGAAGCTCTGGAATCACAGATCAATGCACATTTTCTCTGCAATACACTGACTGCGATCAATTATAATGCGATAGATAATGAAGATTATGAGGTAGCAGATCTTCTGAAAAAGCTTTCCAATATGCTTTCATATACATTCTCAAGGAAGCTTGTGTCAGTAAGTCTGGGGCAGGAACTGAGATGGGTAGAGCAGTATCTATATCTGCAGAAGTTCAGGCTTATGGATGTGTTTGACTACGAGATTGAATTTCAGGAAGAATACGGCGAATGGCCATGCTGTAAACTGTTTATTCAGCCATTTGTGGAGAATTCTATCCTTCATGGTTTTGAAGGAAGAGAAAGCGGGGGAATGATCCGTATTACGGGTCACATTGATGGATCCAGATTCCGTCTTTGCATTGAAGATAATGGATGCGGAATGAATGAAGATACAGAGAAGCTGATGCAGCAGATTCTTATGGAAAAACATACATTAGATCTGGCAGGAACCGGAATTGGAATTCAGAATGTTGTGACGAGACTAAGAATGTATTATGGAGAAGAGCTTTCAGTAGTTTTGGAATCAGAGCCTGAGAAAGGAACTAAATTTACTTTCTGGCTTCCTATACCTGAAAACCCGGAGAAAGATATAGAATAAATAGAATGTATAATGGAAGAAACAGAGGAGGGTTATACTTTGAGAATTTTAATTGCAGAAGATGAGCAGAGAACCAGACAGGGATTAGTAAGGGTTTTGCAGAGCCTGGGGGATGAGTATGAGATTGTGGCACAGGCATCTAATGGAAAAGCAGCGCTGGAAATGATTCTGGAACAGAAGCCGGATGTGGTTTTTATTGATATCAAGATGCCGTTTATGGACGGGCTTTCAGTAATAGAAGCTGCCAGAGCTCAGGGAATTAAGGCAGAATTTGTGATTGTAAGTGCATATGCAGACTTTGATTTTGCCAAGCAGTCAATTTCTCTTGGTGTAACAGAGTATCTTCTGAAACCTCTTACAAGAGATGAGGCAGAAGCAGTACTGAAGAAAATTGAGAATAAGATCAGTGGAAAAAACAGCTATTCCCGCAGAAAATCCCGAAATCTGAGAGATAAATATCCGGATGCCCACCCTATGATTCTGCAGGCTCTGGATATCATACAGAGTGGATATGCCGGAAAAATAAGCCAGAAGAAACTGGCAGAAGATCTTGGGCTGAGCCAGGAATATTTCAGTTATCTTTTTGGAAAAAATATCGGAGAAAATTTCAGCACTTTTCTAAGGGAATATAGAATTGAACAGGCACAGTATATGCTGAGGGAAGAAATCTGTGATCAGAGGGATGTTCCTTATCAGGTAGGATTTTCCGATTCTAAATACTTCAAAAAAGTTTTTCGTGAGGTGACAGGAAAGAGTCCATCTGAATATCTGTCAGAAATAAAACAGTAAAAATATAAGAAATATATGGAATATATCCTGAAAATCTTAAAATATTTCCTTAATCTTAAAATATTATCCGTACAAAATCCCTTTTTCCATAAAATCTTGGGTTATGCGGTGGAAATTTGAATGGTAAAATATATACAACAAAACAACAAAGAGACGACTTAAAATTGTGCAACTAACCAAAGTAAAATCCAACTAAGATGGAAAAGAGAGGAAAAAACACATGAAAAAAACATTATTTGCAGCAACAGTATTGGCGGCTTCGCTGATGGCAGCATCAACTGTACAGGCAGCTCCGCAGGAAGTTACAATGTGGCATTATTTTGATCAGAAACCAGAGCAGGAAATGCTTGCAGACATGGTTGAAGAGTACAACTCTTTACAGGATGATATTCATATCAATGCAACATTCGTATCCAGAACAGAGTTAATGAACCAGTACACAGTTGGGGCACTTTCAGGAGAACTTCCTGATATCGGACAGGTAGACTCACCTGATATGGCATCTTATGTATCTCTTGGAGTATTCGAAGATATCACAGATGAACTTGAAGCGTGGGGAGAACTGGATCAGTTTTATGATGGTCCGTTAAGCTCCTGTAAAGACCCGGACGGAAAAGTTTACGGACTTCCACAGAACAGTAACTGTCTTGCACTTGCATGTAATATGGATCTTCTGAAAGCAGCCGGATATGATCATATGCCACAGAGCCTTGATGAGTTTAAGGAAATGGTTGCAGCAACAACAGATGCTTCTAATGATGTATATGGATTTGCAATGTGCGCAGTATCTACAGAAGAAGGAACATTCCAGATTCTTCCATGGATCAGATCCGTACAGAATGGAACAGGGGTAAATGTTGATAATATTACTGCTGATTCTGCAGTAAACGGATTACAGACACTTGGAGATTTTGTAGCAAATGGATATATGAGTAAAGAGTGTGTAAACTGGACACAGTCAGATGCATGGAATCAGTTCTGCTCAGGAAAAGCTGCATTTGTAGAATGTGGAACATGGCATCTGGCACAGACAGATGCAATCAATGGAGCATTTGAATATGATTTTACACTGCTCCCAACAGGTGACGAGGGAACCTCTACATCTACAATCGGTGGTGAGAACTTCGGTGTCTGCAAAGGAACAGAAAACAAAGAAGCATGTACTAAATTCCTTGAGTGGCTCTGTTCACAGGAAAATGAAGCAAAATGGGCAGCTGTAGGTGGAAAGATTCCTACAAGACAGGATGCGACAGCTGAATACACATTTGAGCAGGATGGATTTAAGGTATTTACAGATGAAATGCATTATGCGCAGGCTCGTGGACCGCACGCTGAATGGCCATCTATTTCTGAAGCAGTTTATACAGCAACACAGTCTGTGATCGTAGACGGAACATCTGCAAAAGACGCTCTTGAAACAGCAGCAGCTAAAATTAATCCAATCGTAGAAGAAACTCCTCTTCCTGAAAGCAACTAAAACTAACAAACAGGGAAGGATGTGGCTTTAATGGCAGCAAAGTCTAGGACTATGGCGCAGCAAAAGACAAAAGAAGCATACTGTTTCATTGTACCTGCATTTATTTATATGATTCTTGTACTGGGATACCCGATCGTTTATAACATTATTCTCAGTCTTAAGGATGTAAATGTAAAGAACCTGAAATCAGGAACTTCCGTATTTGTCGGATTACAGAACTATATTGATTTATTCCATGATCCGACATTTCTTCTGGTTCTGCGCAATACATTTATTTTTACAATAGCTTGTCTTATTTTCCAGTTTACTATCGGATTTGCATTTGCGATGTTTTTCAATCAGAAATTTAAACTCGCAGGTCCGATCAGAGGTCTGATTCTTGTCAGCTATATGATGCCAATGGCAGTAACTGGTCTTCTTGGTAAAAATATCTTTTCCAATGCAGGTCTTATTAATGACCTGCTTGGAAAAATCGGAATCAGCGGTCCGGAATGGCTGGTTAACACCAGCACGGCTCTGATTGCAGTAATTATTATGAACTGCTGGGTAGGTATTCCGTTTAATATGCTCCTTCTTGTATCAGGACTTACAAGTATTTCACCGGATGTATACGAGAGTGCATCCATGGATGGAGCAAACTGGGGACAGCGTTTTCTTTTTATAACTCTTCCATTAATGAAAGAGTCAATTCTTGCAGTATTGATGTTAGGATTTATCTATACATTCCGTGCATTTGACCTGATGTATATCATGACAGCGGGAGGTCCGTTGAATTCAACAGATGTACTGGGAACATATTCTTATATGTTATCATTTACACAGTTTAACTTTTCAAAAGGTGCAGCAGTTGCAATGGTACTGTTTGCATGCCTGTTCCTTATTGGTCTGTTCTATCTGAAATTGTTATCAAAAGAAGAGGAGGAAGGCTGATATGGATAATATGACAGGTGCTGAAAAGGCAAAAGAGATCAGAAATTCGATAATTGCACTTCTTATTGCATTTATCTTTTTGTTTCCGATTTACTGGCTGATACAGATCTCATTTAAGTCAGATGCAGAAACGTTTGGAAAGGTTCTTACCTATTTACCACATGATTTCACTTTTGAACCGTGGCTGGAAAACTTAACAGATAAAACGTTTCTGATATCTTTGAAAAACAGTTTTCTTAATGGACTTTTGACAATGGCAATTGCTCTGGTACTCGGTGTTCCGGCAGCATATGGAATGGGAAGATACAGAGTAAAAGGTGGAAATGTTTTCCTCCTTACATTTCTGATTTCACAGATGCTTCCTCCATCCCTGACACTGACCCCAATGTATCTGATTTTCAGTAAACTGGGCTTTCTTGGAAATCATCTGACAGCTCCGGTTGCGATTGCAGCCAGTTCGATACCTTTTGTAATCGTAACACTGAGACCTTATTTCAGAAGTATTCCGGTATCACTGGATGAGGCAGCGAGGTTGGATGGCTGCGGATCAGTAAAGGCATTCCTTATGGTTATGCTTCCGGCAGTAAAGACAGGAATTATCACTATCATGGTTATTTCATTCCTGAACGGTTGGAATGACTTGGTATATTCAATGACATTTAATGTTGCAGAGACAATGAGACCTCTGACAGCGAATATCTATAAATTCCAGAGTGCATACGGTACAAGATGGAATTGTATCATGGCTTATGGTGCAATACTGGTACTTCCGGTAATTTTGATGTTTATTTTCTTACAGAAATATATTGTAGGCGGTCTTGTCGCAGGTGCGGTAAAAGACTGATAAAATAAAGCTATTATTTATATTATAAACAAGTTCAGCGGATTAGAACAAAACAGATAAAACTGCAGTTCCAATTCGCTGAAACTCCATTAAGAATGAAAAGGAGAAGGCGGAAATGGCAAATCAGGAAGAAGTAAGAGACGTATATGGGTATTTTGAGCAAAAAGGAAATGCGCTGTGCTACCGTTATGAGGCTGAACGGGTAAGAATTGAGCCGTGGGGTGCTGACAGCCTTCGTGTACGTGCATGGAAAACCGCAGAGATGGATCCGGCAGACTGGGCATTGATCAAACCAGAGAAGGAAATCACACCGGAAATCGAAGTTCGTGAAGACGGAGCAACAATCCGTAATGGTAAGATTCGTGCAGAGATCAATCTGATCGGTAAAATTGCATTTTATAATCAGAAAGGAGAACTTTTACTGGATGAGTATGTCCGCAACAGAAAAGATATGTTTGGAAATACCTGCAGTTCTCTTGAAGTAGAAGCCAGAGAATTTAAGCCTATCACAGGTGGGGATTACAGACTGACAATGCGTTTTGTTTCCACACCGGAGGAGAAAATATATGGTATGGGTCAGTATCAGCAGCCGTACCTTGATGTAAAGGGAGCGGATCTTGAACTGGCACACAGAAATTCACAGGCAAGTGTTCCGTTCATGCTTTCAAGTCTTGGATATGGATTCCTGTGGAATAATCCGGCTGTAGGACGTGTGAATTTTGGCAAAAACATTACAACATGGGAAGCATTTTCTTCCAAGAAACTGGACTATTGGATCACAGCAGGCGACACACCGGCTGAAATTGAAGAAGCTTATGCAAATGCAACAGGCAAAGTTCCGATGATGCCTGAATATGCAATGGGATTCTGGCAGTGCAAACTTCGTTATCAGACACAAGAAGAACTTCTTGAAGTGGCAAGAGAATACAAACGTCGTAACCTCCCGATCTCTGTAATAGTTGTTGACTTCTTCCACTGGCCAATGCAGGGCGAATGGAAATTTGATCCGACATACTGGCCGGATCCGGATGCAATGATCAAAGAACTGAAAGATATGGGAATTGAACTGATGGTTTCCATCTGGCCGACAGTAGATTACAGAAGCGAGAACTTCAATGAAATGAAGAGTAAAGGTCTTCTGATCCGCGTAGATTCCGGATATCCGATATCCATGGATTTCCAGGGAAATACACTTCATTACGATGCAACTAATCCAGAAGCACGTGAATATGTATGGGAAAAAGCAAAGAAGAATTATTATGATAAAGGTGTAAAAGTATTCTGGCTGGACGAAGCAGAACCGGAATATACAGTTTATGATTTTGAGAATTATCGTTATCATCTCGGACCGGATGTCCAGGTTGGAAATATTTATCCTGTTATGTATGCAAAGACGTTCTTTGATGGAATGAAAGCAGAAGGCCAGGAGAACATCATTAACCTTCTCCGCTGTGCGTGGGCCGGCTCACAGAAATATGGTGCACTGGTTTGGTCAGGTGATATCAAATCTTCTTTCCCGAGTATGAAAAACCAGGTTGCAGCAGGTCTGAATATGGGTATCGCAGGTATTCCGTGGTGGACAACAGATATTGGTGGATTCTTCGGAGCGAACGTAAATGATCCGGAATTCCATGAACTTCTGATCCGTTGGTTTGAATATGGATGCTTCTGTCCGGTTATGAGACTTCACGGATATCGTTGGCCGCTTCAGCCTCAGTATGGTACAACTGGTGGAGCTACATGTGTATCAGGAGCACCGAATGAGGTATGGAGTTACACAGATCAGGTTTGTGAGATTCTGTCAGACTATCTGAGATTAAGAGAGCGTATGCTTCCATATATTACAGAACTGATGGAAGAGGCTCATGAAAAGGGAACTCCTGTTATGCGTCCACTGTTCTATGACTTCCCGGAAGACAAAGAAAGCTGGAATGTAGAGACAGAATACATGTTTGGACCAAAAGTTCTGGTAAAACCGATCACAGATGCAGATGCACGTGAGACAGATGTATATCTTCCTGGTGGAGCTTCCTGGACAAATGCATGGACCGGTGAAACATTTGAAGGTGGACAGACAGTACATGTAGCAGCACCGATCGAGCAGATTCCGCTGTTTACAAGAGACGGTTACAAACTGCCAATGGAATAATAAATATAGAATAATTTAAAGATCATAAGGGTGCCGTAAAAATTATCGAAACGGGTGATTTTCGGCACCCTTTTAAAGATTAATTAACTGGATTGGTTTATCTGATCCAAATGTATGACAGAGGAGAAGAATAAAATGGGAAAAGCAGCAAATTCAAGCATTTCTCTTAAGCAGATTCATGTTACAGATAATTTCTGGAATAAATATGTGCATCTGGTAAAGGATGTGATTATTCCTTATCAGTGGGATATTCTGAATGATAAACTGGAAGATGTGGAAACCAGTCATTGCATAGAGAATTTCAAAATTGCAGCAGGAGAAAAAGAAGGAGAATTTCAGGGTGCCGTATTTCAGGATACGGATGTCGCAAAATGGCTGGAAGCAGTTGGTTTTGTATTAAATTATGAAAGAGATGAAAAACTGGAAGCACTGGCTGATGAGACGATTGAGCTGATCGGACGTGCACAGCTGCCGGATGGATATTTAAACACATATTTTATAATTAAGGAACCGGATGGACGTTGGAGTAATCTTATGGAAGGCCATGAGCTTTATACAGCAGGGCATATGATCGAGGCAGCAGTGGCATACTATGAAGCAACCGGAAAACATAGATTTCTGGAAATTGTATCAAAATTTGCAGATCTTATCTGTGAGACTTTCGGACCGGAAGAAGGAAAGATTCATGGATATCCGGGGCACCAGGAAATTGAACTGGCACTTGTGAAACTTTACCGTGTAACAAATGAGAAGAAATATCTGGATCTGGCAAAATATTTTATCGATCTGAGAGGAACCGGTAAAAATTATTTTCTGGAAGAGGAAAAGAGACCGGGACATAAGCGGATTTTTCCGGATTTCGTAAATTATGATACTATGTATGCACAGTCCCATGAACCGGTGAGAAAACAGAAAAAAGCAGAAGGACATGCGGTAAGAGCAAATTATATGTATTCTGCAATGGCAGATCTGGCATATGAATATCAGGATAAAGAATTACAGCAGGCATGCCACAATCTGTGGAATAATATGGTGCACAAAAGAATGTATATTACAGGAAGTGTTGGATCTTCTGGTTTGCTGGAACGCTTTACAACAGATTATGATCTGCCAAATGACAGTAATTATTCTGAAACATGTGCCACGATCGCGCTTGCTATGTTTGGAAAGAGAATGGCAGATATGGAGAAAGACGCTTCCTACATGGATGTAGTGGAACGGGCTTTATATAATACTCTTTTATCCGGTATTGCCATGGATGGAAAAAGCTTTTTCTATGTAAATCCTCTGGAAGTATGGCCGGCAAACTGCATGCCAAGAACTTCACGGGAACATGTGAAACCTGTCAGACAGAAATGGTTTGGAGTTGCATGCTGTCCGCCGAATATTACCAGAACACTCGCTTCTCTTGGACAGTATATTTATTTTCAGGAAGAAAATGAGATTTATGTAAATCTGTATATTGCAAATGAAACGGAAGTTACATTTAATGGTGTTCCGTTTAAGATTACATTAAAAGGAAATTTCCCATGGGAAAATAAGATGACCGTTTCTGTGGATGGTGCTCAGGAAACAGATGCGACGATCGCCTTCAGAGTTCCTGCATATGCCCAAAATTTCAAAATTTTGAGAAATGGAAAAGAAGAGAAAATAACAGCAGACCATGGATATATCAAAGTTTCCGGAAAAATGTATAAAGAAACATTTGAAATCAGCTTTGATGCAGAACCTGTATTCGTTCATGCAAATCCACAGGTAAGAGCAGACAGTGCAAAAGTGGCAGTGGTAAAGGGACCTCTGGTTTACTGTGTGGAAGAAGTGGATAACGGAGATAATCTTTCTTCAGTTATGGTCAATACTGACCAGAAGATTGACGAAACATATGATAGCGAACTTCTGGAAGGATGCAGTGTGCTCCACATAACCGGCAAAAAAATTTCAGAGAAGGGCTGGGATGAAGGAACATTGTATCAGAACAGAAAGACAGAGCTGGAAGATGTCAGATTGACACTGGTACCATATTGCTATTGGGGAAACCGAAGAAATGGAGAAATGCTGGTGTGGATGAAAGAACTTTTTCAGATGTAATGTACTGATAAAACAACAGAAAAATCAAAGGAGACTGCAGAAAAACTGGTAGTCTCCTTTTGATATATTGAGCATCTGTTTGGTTACGGGCATGCAGCGAAGCAACTTATGAATATAGCCTGACTGGTCAGGCTATTATTTCTTTTTTTTATTGTCATGTTCCGCTGTAGGATTCATCCCATCGATCAGATGCTCGATCATCATCTTCTTCATATAAACATCAAAGCTCAGCAGACAGATAAAGGAAAATCTCTTCAGGTTCTCCTGATCTTCTTCATCTGCGTCTTCGAAAGTATCCTGTGCTGTTTTGTATTTGCGGAGCAGGTCTTTCTTGAGAGATTCAATCTGCTCTTTCTCCATGCTGAAAACTTCATTATAAATATAAGTCATATCTTTCTCAGTCATGGATTTGAAATATTTCTGCGCAATCGGTGTGAGCAGAGTCTGAATATCATTAATGGAAAGAATATTCTTGAAATAATAAATAAAGATCAGCATCAGGATATGCTCACGGGAATAACGCTTCTTCTCCGGCGGAGGGAGAAGTTTATTCTTGGCATAATTGTTGATCATGGTCTTGGTGAGGATTTTATCTTCATCATAACGCTTGGTAGAAGCAAGTTGCTCCTCCATAAAAGTCGTCACCTGATCCATGTATAATTCAATATTGGGGATATCTTCCGGTTTAATATAATCAATTCTGGACACACTTGCCAGAATACTATTTATCATATCTTTTTCATCGATTGTCATCTTTAATCACCTCTGTTCCTTATTATATAGTTTCAAATACTACTTGTAAATGTTTTTTTTACTGAATTGTCACGGAAATTTACAGTTACTGTTCGTATGTCTCTATTACGGGAGGTGTTTTGGCATGTATATGCCAAAATAAATTTCTAAAAGTAACCTGTTGTAGGCGAACAGGTTTTTGTGTATAATTGTGAAGATATGGGTTATGATTTGACCAATGCAACAGTAACTCGATAAGAGATAGGAGAGAAAATGAACGACATTTACAGTACATTAAATCCCCCGCAGCAGGAAGCTGTCTACCACACAGACGGTCCACTGCTGATCCTGGCGGGAGCGGGTTCGGGAAAGACGCGGGTACTGACCCACCGTATTGCTTACCTGATAGATGAAAAAGGTGTAAATCCCTGGAATATCCTGGCCATCACTTTCACAAACAAAGCAGCCAGTGAGATGAGAGAACGAGTAGATAAGATCGTAGGGTTCGGTTCAGAGAGCATCTGGGTATCTACATTCCATTCCACCTGCGTGAGAATCCTGCGCAGGCATATCGACCGTTTGGGGTTCGATACCAGATTTGCTATCTATGATACAGAAGATCAGAAAACTCTGATGAAAGAAATTTGCAGAAAACTGAATATTGATACCAAGGTATATAAAGAACGTTCCCTGCTTGCACAGATTTCTCATGCAAAAGACGAGCTGATCACACCGGATGAGATGGAACTGAATGCAGGTGGTGATTTTAATAAGAAGAAAGTCGCAGCAGTATACCGTGAATACCAGGCATCTTTGCGAAAAAACAATGCACTGGATTTCGACGATCTGATCGTAAAGACAGTAGAACTGTTTCAGAACTGCGGAGATGTTCTTGAGAACTATCAGGAACGTTTTAAATATATTATGGTAGACGAGTATCAGGACACCAACACTGCACAGTTCAAATTCGTAAGCTTGCTGGCTTCCAAGTATGAAAATCTCTGTGTAGTAGGTGATGATGACCAGTCTATTTACAAGTTCCGTGGTGCAAACATCGGAAACATTCTTGGATTCGAGCATGTTTTCCCGGACGCAAAGGTAATCCGTCTGGAACAGAATTATCGTTCCACCAAGAATATCCTGAGCGCAGCCAACGAAGTGATCGCGAACAATGCTTCTCGTAAATCTAAGACACTCTGGACAGAGAACCCGGAGGGTGACCTGATCCATTTCCGTCAGTTTATGAACGGATACGAAGAAGCAGAATATGTAGTAGGTGAGATTTCCAGAGCACACAGAGAGAACGGCGCGAAGTACAAAGACTGTGCAGTTCTGTACAGGACCAATGCCCAGTCCCGACTCTTTGAAGAGAAGTGCCTGCTTGCAAACATCCCGTATAAGATCGTAGGCGGCGTAAACTTCTATGCACGTAAAGAAATCAAAGACCTGTTATGCTATCTGAAAACAATCGATAACTCCAGAGATGACCTGGCAGTCCGCCGTATCATCAATGTGCCGAAGCGTGGAATCGGAGCTACAACCCTTGGCAGGATCCAGGATTATGCAGACCAGATGAGTGTCAGCTTCTACGATGCACTGCGTGTGGCAGAGGAGGTTCCATCTATCGGAAGAAGCCTTTCCAAGATTGACGGCTTTGTAACCTTTATCCAGAGTTTAAAGAGCAAAGCAGAATCCTACACAGTCCGTGAACTTCTGGAAGAGGTGATCGAACTAACAGGATATGTGGCAGAGCTGAAAGCGGAAGATACAGAAGAATCACAAGCAAGGATCGAGAATATCGATGAACTTATTTCCAAGACCGAGTCTTATCAGGAAGCCATGGAAGAACAGGGACAGCCTGCCACACTTTCCGGATTCCTGGAAGAGATTGCGCTGATCGCAGATATTGACAGCGTTGACCCGGATCAGGATTATGTGCTTCTCATGACCTTACATAGCGCCAAAGGTCTGGAATTCCCGAGAGTTTTCCTGGTTGGAATGGAAGACGGAATCTTCCCGTCCTATATGTCCATCGTATCAGACGACAGATCTGATCTGGAAGAAGAACGCCGTCTTTGCTATGTGGGAATCACAAGAGCCATGGAAGACCTGACTCTGACAAGTGCCAGACAGCGAATGATCCGGGGCGATGTGCAGTACAACAAAGTTTCCAGATTTGTCCGCGAAATTCCGCGTGAGCTTGTGGATATGGGACAGACGGCAACATCAGAAAAGAAGAAACAGATCGTAGACATGATCCAGGCAGACAGCAGCCTTGCCAAGATGAAAATGGCACTGGCATCAAAGCCATTCAAGCCAAGAGAATTCAAAGTTACAAAGGCGGCGTCTTTAGATTATGAAGTAGGAGATACCGTACGTCACATTAAATTCGGCGTGGGAATCGTCAAAGATATTGTAGACGGTGGAAGAGATTATGAAGTAACTGTTGATTTTGACAAAGTGGGAGTCAAGAAAATGTTCGCAGGTTTTGCGAAACTGAAGAAACTGTAGACTACCCCAGGAAGAGGAAAAAATTATGAGTAAAAACACAAAAGACGCAGTTGAAGATAAGGATTATTCCCTTGAGAGCGTACCAGCCACAGCCAGAAAAGGCTTCTGGCCAATGTTCTTTATCATGCTTGGTTTCACATTCTTTTCAGCCAGCATGAGTGTCGGTGCGAAACTGGGAATCGGACTGAACCTGCAGGGATTTATCTGGGCAGTTCTGATCGGAAGTATCGTGCTGGGTGCTTACACAGGTGTGCTTGGTTACATTGGAAGCCACACAGGCATGTCGCTGGACTTGCTTGCACAGCATTCTTTCGGTAAAAAAGGTTCTTATCTGCCATCCGCACTGATCAGCTTCACACAGATCGGATGGTTCGGTGTAGGCGCAGCTATGTTCGCCATTCCGGCAGCAGAAGTGCTCCATATATCACCGGTAGTCCTGGTAGTGATCGCGGGTGTGTGCATGACACTTTCAGCATACCGTGGAATCGAAGGACTTGAGATCGTCAGCTATATTTCCGTACCACTGATTGCAATCCTTGGCATCTATTCCATGAGCCTTGCAATCGGACAGGGCGGCGGTCTGGAAGCAGTATTTGCCAAGAGTCAGGGAACACTGACTATCGCAGGCGGAGCAGGACTGGTAATCGGTTCCTTTGTCAGCGGCGGAACCGCAACACCAAACTTTACCCGTTATGCAAAAACAAACAAGATTGCAATTGTCACAACAGTAATCGCATTTTTCCTTGGAAATGCCCTGATGTTCGCATTCGGTGCAACTGGTGGAGCTTTTACAGGAAAGGATGATATCTTCTACGTTATGATCGCACAGGGCCTGACAGTTCCTGCACTGATCGCACTGGGAGCAAACATCTGGACAACCAATGATAATGCACTTTACACATCCGGACTTGGACTTTCCAATATCACAAAAGTCCGCAAGAAACCAATGGTAGTTATCGCAGGTGTGATCGGAACCGTGCTTTCTATCTGGCTTTACAATAATTTCGTAGGATGGCTCAACTTCCTGAACGCAGCACTCCCACCGGTAGGTGCGCTGATTTCCCTGGACTTCTTCCTCCACAAATCCGATTATGAGTCAGGTGCAGAAGCAAAGAAAGAAGTAAGGTGGGGCTCCGTCATCGGCGTAATCTGCGGTGCACTCGCAGGAAACCTGATCCCTGGAGGAATCGCTTCTATCAATGCTATGGTTGTAGCAGTCATTTGCTATTTCGTAATCGGAGCAGTTACAAAGGACTGATATAGCTTAAAAATTTACTTGTTGCTCCTTTCATAGCAGCAATAATTTGTTATTGTTTACTTTAGAATCAGTAACATAATATAATTTTTCATTCTGAAGAGCCATGCAAAGAAGTGATTATGACTTCCTGCATGGCTCTTCCTTTTGATTGAGATTAAATTTTTGATAAAAGTTCCGGAAGTTTTCTGAGGCTGTCAAATTCATAATCAGGAATAATGTCAACTGCTTTGTCATGACTAGGATTAAACCAGATCGTACGGATTCCGGCATTGATTCCGCCTTGTATATCGGAAGTCAGACTGTCACCGATGATAACCGAAGTTTTTTTATGAAAATCTGGTATTTTTGAGAAACAGCAGTCAAAGTATTCGATACTGGGTTTATTATATCCAAGCTCTTCTGAAATAAAAATATTCTCAAAATATCTGGAAATTCCGGCACTTTTCAATCTGCCTTTCTGTACACTCAATGTACCATTTGTAACCAGAAACAGACGATATTTGCTATAAAGCGTTTTCAGTAATTCCTCTGCACCATCCATGAAATAATGTCCATATGCAAGCAGGGTTTCATACATGAGAGCTGCTTCCTCAGCCGAAGCATTTGTTTCAAGTTCGTTAAAAAGTATCTGAAACCTGCGCAGTTTCACCTGATCTCTGGAAATCTTTCCCTGTTCCAGCAGTTTCCATTGCATCTGATTTAGTTCACTGTAGCGTTTCAAAACAGCTTCTTTTGGATCAATATTAAAATGTTTCAGAGTCTTACTGATTGCAATTCTTTCCGCCTGATTAAAATCAAGAAGCGTATTATCAAGATCAAATAAAAGTGTATTTACCATAAATATTGTGCCTTTCTTATAAATTATATAAAGATTTCATTGTCTGTAAAGTGCAGAGTATTTTCCTGCAAGTTTTCTCTTTCAATTGAGAATATTCACATGACTATTATAAGGAAAGACATCTCAAAAGTATAGAAGTAAATCAGAAAAGAAAATAAATTCATATATTTATGGTAAAATCACATAGAAGGTGGTATAATAATCCCATTAAACAGCAGACGGCAAAAGTGTTAACAGCTATTCTATCTATAACGGTAGCGTCAGCTGGCAGACTATTGAGAGGATGGTGCGACTATGAACATTAAAATTGAAGAATTATTAGCAGCATTAAACAAAAAAGAAGAAGAGAAAGAAAAAAATACAGTCCTCTGGGTACTGGCAATCATTGGCGCAGTTGCAGCAGTAGCAGGTATCGCATTTGCTGTATATCACTTCTTTGCACCAGATTATCTGGAAGATTTCGAAGAGGATTTTGACGACGACTTCGATGACTATTTCGAAGACGAAGAGGAATAATTACCTGTTTGCAGTAAGCAGACGCGGAGATTTTATCCGTATGTAAAGTGTAATTATGAAAAAGAACAAATAGCTCCGGCTTATCCCCGGGGCTATTTTTGCGAGAGTAATTTGCATGGTACGCTACGTATCAGATTTGTGAAGATAGAGAATAATACAGGAGGATATATGAAAAAAGGCGAAATTTACGAAGGAGTAATTGAAAAAGTAGATTTTCCAAATAAAGGAATTGTAATGGTAGATGACCAGAAAGTTATAGTAAAGAATGGTATGCCGGGCCAGAAAGTGCGTTTTATGATCAATAAGAAACGTTCTGGTCGTGCAGAGGGACGCCTGCTGGAAGTTCTGGAGAAATCCCCGCTTGAGACAAGAGAACCGGTCTGCAGCATTTTCCCGGAATGCGGCGGATGTATGTACCAGACAATGTCCTATGAGAACCAGCTGGCAATGAAAGAACGCCAGGTCCGTGACCTGCTTGAAGGTGCATTAAACGGCGAGGACTATCAGTGGGAAGGTATCCACGGAAGTCCGATTGAATTCAGATATCGCAACAAAATGGAGTTTTCCTTTGGTGATGCATACAAAGATGGACCGCTCACACTTGGACTGCATAAAAAAGGCAGCACTTATGATGTACTTACTGCAAATGACTGCAAACTTGTACATGAAGATATGACAAAGATTCTGACATGTGTACACGAATTTTTTCTGAAACGAAATATTTCCTATTATAAAAAGATGCAGCATACAGGCTATCTGCGTCATCTGCTTCTGCGCCGCGGCGTGACAAGCGGAGAAATTCTGGTACATGTGATTACAACAAGTCAGGAAGAACATGATCTGGAACCATTGAAAGAAGAACTCCTCGCACTTTCGCTGGAAGGAAAAATCGTTGGAATTATGCACATTATCAACGATTCTCTTTCAGATGTGGTACAAAGTGATGAGACGCGTATCCTGTACGGACAGGATTTCTTCTATGAAACTCTTTTAGGATTGCGCTTTAAAATTAGTACTTTTTCATTCTTTCAGCCCAATTCACTGGCAGCTGAGGTGCTCTATTCTGTAGTGCGCCAGTATATTGGAGACACCAAAGATAAAGTAGTCTTTGACCTCTACAGCGGAACCGGAACTATCGCTCAGCTTGCAGCATCTGTAGCAGATGAAGTGATTGGAGTAGAGATCGTGGAAGAAGCAGTGGAAGCGGCCAGAGAGAATGCTGCTCTTAATAATCTTGACAACTGTAAATTTATTGCCGGAGATGTCCTTAAAGTTCTTGATGATCTTACAGAAAAACCAGATGTGATCATTCTTGATCCGCCAAGAGACGGTATTCATCCAAAGGCACTGCCAAAGATTCTTTCTTACGGAGTAGATCATATTGTCTATATTTCCTGCAAAGCAACCAGCCTTGCAAGAGATCTTCCGGCATTCCTTGCTGCAGGCTACGAACTCGAAAAGGCCTGTAGCGTTGACCAATTTTGCGAAACTGTTCATGTGGAGACAGTGGTGGGACTACAAAGGAAAGATACCTAGAAATCCTTGAATT
>CAJLTE010000059.1 GCA_905209435.1 uncultured Blautia sp.
GGCATAAAACAGGGCTGCCGCCCAGCAAAAATATTTGCTAATGCGACAGCCCCTTGCTTATTATATAGGAGGGATGATGAATGGAAATAAGAGGAATAGATGTTTCGGCGTGGCAGGGAAACATTGACTGGAAAACAGTTGCTGACTACGGCATGGACTTTGTTATGCTCCGGATTACGGAAGCTGGTAACGTGATAGATAAATATTTCGAAAGAAATTACACAGAATGCCAGAAATACAATATCCCGGTTGGGGTATATAAGTATTCCTATGCCATGACCATAGCAGAGATCCAGAACGAAGCTCGAAAAGTAGTAGAAGTCCTGAATGGGCGAAAACTGCAGTTCCCAGTATGGCTGGATTTGGAGTGGAACAACCAGCGTGCACTTGGAGCTGAACAGATCCATAAACTGGCAGAAGCATTCGAGAAGATCATCACGGCAGCAGGCTATAAATTCGGCGTTTATTGTAACGTGGACTGGTACCTGAATGTGATCTGCTCACACCTGAAAAAATATGACTTCTGGATTGCCCGATATCCAGCGGCAGATAATGGTACATTACAAGAAAGGCTCCGACCAGGGTTCGGAGTCGGTTGGCAGTACAGCTCAAAAGCCAAGATACCTGGAATCCCCGGAACCGTAGACCGGAACGTATTTTATAAAGATTATTCAAAGGAGGAAGAAACAATGGTAAAGCTTTCAAATTGTGGCCATGACGAGAATGGCCGTTACGCAGGAGGAAAAGCAGGGGACCAGACAGGAACTGAGTATCAGATCATAAACTGGTACAGCCGTCCATGGATGTGTGTCCTCAGATTTGAGGATTCAAAAATCGCGTCCCTGATCGCCGACATGGCAGAGAAAGCAGCGCGAAATGACCTGATCGGATATGACCAAGGAACTGCCGGAAACACTAATGACCGCTATACATTCTGGCAGCATTTAAAAGCCAGCAATTATGATCCGGCACAGATCACAGTAGCTTGCGAATCGGATTGTAGCGCAAGTACTGCAGCTATCGTCAAAGGTGCAGGTTACCGGCTGAATTTGTCCAAACTTAAAGATATAAGTATTTACCTCACAACCTACAATATGAGAAAGGCACTGAAAGCAGCAGGAGCAACCGTGTTAACAGATAAAAAATATCTGACTTCCGGTGACTACCTCAAAGCAGGAGATATTCTGCTGAATGATAACCATCATGTAGCAATTGCGGTAACATCCGGACATAAAGCAGAATCAGCAAAAAAAATTCCTGAAAATACCTATCAGTTCAAACCCGAGACAGTAAAAGCAGGAGACAAAAACACATCCGTCTTGTTGCTTCAGGAAATCCTGAGAGCAAGAGGCTTCAAAGGCAAAAACGGCAAAGTACTGAAACTCACATGGAGTGCCGACACAAACACCATCTATGCCCTTAAAGCATACCAGGAATCCAGAAAAGAAGTTCTGGAAGTGGACGGAATCTGCGGTCCTGCTACATGGAAAGACCTGATTGCAATTTGAGCATAAGAATACCCGGTAGACGCCATCTACCGGGAAAATATTGTATCATCTTCATAAAATTTTCGTGTTGCATTTCGTGTTGCATAGGTATATAATGCGTTGAGTTCAAGCCGATTTTATTACACATACAAACAATAAAATGTGCAGTAAAATCAAGGGTTTCGTAAAAATGTAGTAAAATAGCGGGTTGCAGAAAATGCACCAATACGGGTTCAATTCCCGCCAGGTCCATAGTAAAAACGTCGTATTTACGGCGTTTTTTCTTTTTAAAAATTTCTTTTTTATGTTCACAAAACCTACATAAATCTTTGATATAGTACCCATATAGAAAATTACAGAGTATTGTTCGCTGGAACAAAGAACAATATCCGGAGGCAGGACTGCAAAGGAACTGCTTCGAAATATAGAGACAGAAAGAAAACGGAGGGGATAAAATGGATGCATTAAAAATCCTGGTGGTAGATGACGAAAGTCGTATGAGAAAACTGGTAAAAGACTTCCTGACAAAGAAGAACTTTCAGGTACTTGAGGCAGGTAATGGCGAGGAAGCCATGGATATCTTTTATGAAGAGAAAGACATTGCGCTGATCATTCTTGATGTTATGATGCCGAAGATGGACGGATGGGAAGTCTGCCGTGAGATTCGTAAGAATTCAAAAGTACCGATCATTATGCTGACAGCAAGAAGTGATGAGAGAGATGAACTTCTCGGATTTGATCTTGGAGTAGATGAATATATTTCCAAACCATTCAGTCCGAAGATCCTTGTTGCCAGAGTAGAGGCAATTCTTCGACGAACAGGGCAGAGCAATCCGGAGGATGTACTTTCCGCAGGTGGTATTGTGATTGATAAAGCAGCTCATCTGGCTACCGTAGACGGTAATCCTATGGAACTGAGCTTTAAGGAATTTGAACTTCTGACGTATTTCCTGGAGAATGAGGGAATCGCACTTTCCAGAGAGAAGATTCTTAATTCTGTATGGAACTATGACTACTTTGGCGATGCCCGTACCATCGATACTCATGTTAAGAAACTCAGAAGCAAAATGGGGGATAAAGGTGAGTATATCAAAACTGTATGGGGCATGGGATACAAGTTTGAGGTAGACGAATGACGATAGACAGAAACTCAGAAGACAAAGAACAGAGCCCAAAAGAACCTCAGAAAAAATCTCAGAAGCAAGCTCACAAAGAAATTCGTAAAAAAGACAGGAAACGCTCCAAAGTAAAGAAGTTCCATTCTCTGAAACACCAGATATCTGTACTCTTTATCTGTCTGCTGTTGCTTTCGATTTTCAGTATTACGCTGATCAATGGTCTGTTTCTGGAGAAATATTATGTATCCAAGAAAGTTGAAGTGCTTGAGGAAGCAAAAGAAGTTCTTTCTCAGATGAATCTGGATGACATTCTGAAATATGATACGGATTCTGAGAGTGATTCCGGTGAAGCAGCAGGCGAGATTCCGGACGAGATTGAACGGAGCAGCTCAAGAAACAACCTGACCTGGATCATTGTAAATGAAGAAAACAGCGGCTATTATTACTGGGGCGAGAACAATATGTCAAAGATGCTCCGGAGTAAATTGTTCGGATATATCAATAATCTGGATCAGGATATGGAGCGCGGTCATGTTATCAAGCAGACAGATACCTGTACTATGTGGCAGGTTCATGACAGGTTTGCAGGCATGGAATATGTAGAATGCTGGGGACAGTTTGACAATGGATATTATTTCCTGATCCGTTCTCCGCTGGAAAGTATTAAGGAGAGCGCTTCTATTTCCAACAGCTTTTATTTTGTTGTAGGAGCGGTTATTGTTGTGATCAGCGGACTGGTGATCCTGATCGTGACAAACCGGATCACACGTCCGATCAGCGAACTTACCAAGCTTTCCGAAAGGATGTCTGATCTGGACTTTGATGCCAGATATCAGAGCTGGGCGGGAAATGAGATTGATGTACTTGGTGATAATTTTAATAAAATGTCCAGAAAGCTGGAAAGTACGATTTCTGAACTGAAATCAGCTAATAACAAGCTGCAGAAAGATATTGAGGATAAAATTAAGATTGACGAAATGCGTAAAGAATTCCTGGATAATGTATCCCATGAATTAAAGACGCCGATCGCACTGATCCAGGGCTATGCAGAGGGCCTGAATGAAAACATTTCGGATGATCCGGAGAGCAGAGAATTTTATTGTGAGGTTATTATGGACGAAGCATCCAAAATGAATAAACTTGTTAAAAATCTGCTTACTCTCAATCAGCTGGAATCAGGAAAAGATGCGCCTGTAATGGAACGCTTTGATATTGTGTCTCTGATCCGGGGAGTACTTGGCTCCATGAACATTATGATCGAGCAGAAAGAAGCGACCGTGATCTTTGAAGAAACAGAGCCTGTATACGTCTGGGCAGATGAATTTAAAATAGAAGAAGTTGTGACAAATTATACAAGCAATGCTCTGAATCATCTGGACGGAGAACGCAAGGTAGAGATCAGGGTGATCCGCGAGAGTGACTGTGTAAAAGTGACGGTATTTAATACGGGAACTCCGATTCCGGAGGAAGATATTCCGAATCTCTGGAATAAGTTCTATAAGGTAGACAAAGCACGTACAAGAGAGTACGGTGGAAGCGGCATCGGACTTTCAATCGTCAAGGCAATTATCGAAAGTATGAACCAGAAATACGGTGTATGCAATTATGATAATGGAGTAGAATTCTGGTTTACTCTGGACTGCAGACAGTAATAACTCACAGTAAAATATCCGACATGGAAATACATGCTCTAATGGACTTGGCTGAATGCAGTATTTTATGAAATTGCTATAGATAAAAAACAGACAGAAGCAAAGAAATCACTTTGCAACTGTCTGTTTTTGGGTTATACTGTTGTATAGCAATTCGATAAAATAAATAGAAGGGCTGTTTTAGATTTCTATAATGAGGAAAATGGATAATGACATCAGGAGGATAACATGATAGCAATACTTGACTACGACGCCGGAAATATTAAAAGCGTTGAAAAAGCACTTCATTATCTTGGAGAGGAAACGGTAGTATCCCGTGATCCGCAAACCCTGTTAAATGCAGATAAGGTAATCCTGCCGGGAGTGGGAAGTTTCGGACAGGCAATGGAGAATCTCCATACATATGGACTTGTACCTGTAATTCATGAGATTGTAGAAAAGAAAACACCATTTCTTGGAATCTGTCTTGGCCTTCAGCTACTTTTTGAAAGCAGTGAGGAGACACCGGGAGTAGAGGGACTTGGAATTCTTAAAGGAAAAATTGTTAAGATTCCGCCTGCACCCGGACTTAAGATTCCTCATATGGGATGGAATTCTCTGCATCTTCAGAATAATGGAAGGCTGTTTCAGGGAATTCCGGAACAGACTTATGTATATTTCGTTCATTCCTACTATCTGCAGGCTGAGGAGCCCGAAATCGTAAAGGCTACCACAGAATACAGTACCTGTATCCATGCTTCTGTAGAGAAGGACAATGTATTTGCCTGCCAGTTCCATCCGGAGAAGAGCAGCAAATGGGGACTGAAGATTCTTGAGAATTTTGCAGCTGTCGGAAAAGATGGAAATAGCGAAAAGGAGGGAAGATAACATGTTTACAAAGAGAATTATTCCCTGCCTTGATGTAAATAACGGTCGCGTAGTAAAGGGTGTAAACTTTGTTCAGCTTCGTGATGCCGGTGATCCGGTAGAGATTGCGAAGGCTTATGATGCAGCAGGCGCCGATGAACTGGTATTTCTTGACATTACAGCATCCTGTGAGCAGAGAGATACAGTGGTAGATATGGTCAGACGTGTAGCTGCCAATGTATTTATCCCGTTTACAGTAGGCGGCGGGATCCGTACAGTAGATGATTTTAAGAAACTGTTACGAGAGGGTGCAGATAAGATTTCTGTAAATTCTGCAGCTATTGACAGACCGGAATTGATCGGTGAAGCGGCAGATAAATTTGGAAGTCAGTGTGTTGTAGTTGCCATTGATGCCAAGAGAAGAGAAGATGGTGGCTGGAATATCTATAAGCATGGCGGAAGACTGGATACAGGCATTGATGCTGTAGAGTGGGCAAAGAAAGTCGAAGCTCTTGGTGCAGGTGAGATTCTTCTTACCAGTATGGACTGTGACGGTACCAAAGCAGGTTATGATCTGGCGTTAACCAGGGCAATCGCAGATGCCGTTTCTATTCCGGTGATCGCATCAGGCGGTGCTGGTACACTGGAGCATTTTTATGATGCACTTACAGAAGGAGGGGCAGATGCTGCGCTGGCCGCGTCTCTGTTCCATTACAAAGAACTGGAGATTTCTCAGGTCAAAGATTATCTGGCAGACAGGAGAATTTCCGTGAGAAAGTAGAAAAGAGGTAAATAACAGTTATGTCAGCTATCACAGGTGACTGGCTGGAGGCACTGAAAGGTGAATTTCACCAGCCATATTATGCAAAGCTTTACAAGACAGTAATGTCAGAATATCAGACGAAAAAGATTTTTCCACCGCCGGATGATTTATTTAATGCATTTCATTTTACGCCTCTTCATGAGGTAAAAGTTGTCATCCTGGGACAGGATCCTTATCACAATGACGGACAGGCACATGGTCTGTGTTTCTCTGTAAAGAGAGGTGTGGAAACACCACCGTCACTGGTGAATATTTACCAGGAACTTCATGATGACTGCGGATGTTATATTCCTAATAACGGTTATCTGGAGAAATGGGCGAAACAGGGGGTACTTCTTCTGAACACAGTTCTGACTGTACGTGCTCATCAGGCGAATTCACATCGGGGAATTGGCTGGGAACAGTTTACAGATGCTGCGATCCAGGTCCTCAATGAGCAGGATCGTCCGATGGTATTCCTGCTGTGGGGTCGCCCGGCACAGATGAAGAAATCTATGCTGAACAATCCGAAGCATCTGATCCTGGAAGCCCCTCATCCAAGCCCGCTGTCTGCCTACAGAGGGTTCTTTGGATGTAAGCATTTCAGCAAAACAAACGAATTTCTTATTGCCAACGGTCTGGAACCGATCGACTGGCAGATAGAAAATATATAAGAAAAGAGGTAATGTGTAGTCAAAGACAGACACACAACAATAACATGAATCAGAAAAACAATTTAGTAAAAAATGCATCCTTTCTGATGATTGCAGCCATGATTTCCAAGGTTATCGGACTATTGTACAAGAGTCCGCTTTCCAATATTATCGGAAGCCTTGGAATGGGATATACAAGCCTCGCTCAGAATGCGTATATGATTCTTCTGATGATCGCGTCCTTCAGTATCCCACAGGCAGTATCGAAACTGATCTCCGAGCGTATTGCGCTGAAAGATTACAGAAATGCACATAAGTTTTTTAAGGGTGCCATGATTTATGCCATGGTTATTGGCGGAGCAGTTGCTCTGTTCTGTCTTTTTGGAGCAGGACTGATTATTCCGAAAAACCAGAAAGATGCGATTCTTGCACTTCAGATTCTTGCACCGACGATTTTTCTGTCCGGTATCCTGGGAGTGTTCAGAGGATATTTTCAGGCATACAGAAATATGATGCCTACTTCTATTTCTCAGATTCTGGAGCAGGTATTTAATGCAGCAGTCAGCCTGCTGGCAGCATGGGGATTTATCAATGTTTTTGCAGATGGGTCAGAGAACAGCATTGCGAAATGGGGAGCAGCAGGCTCTACAGTAGGAACCGGTGCCGGCGTAGTAGCTGCACTTATTTTTATGCTTCTTGTTTATGGCGTGAACCGTGGAAAGATTATGCATCGTGTAAACAGAGATCACAGACATCAGGAAGAATCTTACAAAGAGATTTTCCGGGTGATCGTACTTGTGGTTTCTCCGATCATTCTCAGTGCGTTTGTTTATAATGTCAACGCATATATCAACGGATATCTTTTCTCTGATATTCTTGGCAGAAGAGGTGGCGATGCAACACAGATTGGTATCCTCTATGCAGAATATGCGACTTATTTCATGACGATCATCAATATTCCGCTGACATTGTCAAGTACAGCGCCGACATCCATGATTCCGGAAGTATCTGCTCTGTATGCAACAGGAGACATTGAGGCCACCAGAGAATGCATTGATCAGACCGTGCAGCTGTCTATGGTAGTTTCTGCACCGTGTGCAATGGGACTTGCAGTACTTGCTCAGCCGATTGTATTCCTTCTATATGGAAATTCCACAGGGCTTGCGGCAAACCTGCTGATCCTTGGTTCGTTCTCGATTCTGCTGAATGGAATGTCAAATATTTCCAATGGTGTTCTTCAGGCAATCGGTCAGCAGAAGATTCCGGTGATCACAGCAGCCATTGCTCTGGTTGTGGATATTATTGTGGTTGTAATACTACTGTTTACTACAAACCTGGGTGTTTATGCACTACTGATCGCAATGGTGATCTATTCTATCGTTGTATGCGTGCTGAATGATCTGGCGATGAAAAAGTATCTGCAGTACAGAAATCCATGGAAACAGGGATACCTGTATCCGATCCTTGCTTCTATTCCTATGGGAATTGTTGCAGGATGCATCTGCTATGGACTGAACATCTTTGTGAAATCTAATTTCATTTGTCTGATCGTTTCTATTCCGATCGCAGCAGTTGTTTATCTGTTTGCTTATCTGGTTATCAGCAAACCGTCAGAAGCAGAACTTAGAAGAATTCCGGGAGGAAGCTATCTTGTAAGAATTGCAGAGAAACTTCCGTTCTGGCAGAATGTATAAAAAATAAAAGATGAAAAATAAGAATTAAAAATGAAAGAGCCCACCGGACAGGATTTTTTCTTGTTTTGGAACTCGGGTCAAAATAGAAATTTGATATCTGCAGTTATTCTTATATAATGTACAGTAAAGTCCCGGCTATCTGTCTGTATAAATGGACAGATAGCCGGGACTTTTAAATCAGACTGCTGTTTAAGCGTCTTTTTCCTGTGCTTTTTTCAGGTTTTTCTGTGCAGTGGAAAGCATCAGTTTGATTCGGTTCAGCTGATTAACTTCACTTGCACCCGGGTCGTAATCAATGGCTACGATATTAGCTGTCGGATATTCACGGCGGATCTCTTTGATAACACCCTTACCTACAATGTGGTTCGGCAGGCATCCGAATGGTTGGATACATACGATATTCGGAACATCCCCGTGGATCAGTTCCATCATCTCACCTGTCAGGAACCATCCCTCGCCTGTCTGGTTTCCGGTGGAAACGATTGGAGATGCCATTTTTGCAAGATCTCTGATATCAGCAGGCGGAGCGAAATGACGACTCTGAGCAAGAGCTTCACTTGCAGGTTTTCTTACCCATTCAATCGCCTTATTTCCCCAGTTTGCAATAGTTGCCTTGGATTTCTTGAAACCAAGATTCTCTACCTTGAAATTCTGGTTGTAGAAGCAGTAGCACATGAAATCGATCAGATCCGGTACAACAGCTTCAGCACCTTCGGATTCCAGAAGCTCAGCCAGATGATTATTTGCAGCAGGCAGGAACTTAACAAGGATCTCACCTACAATACCAACACGAGGTTTCTTCACATTACTGATCGGGATGGTATCAAATTCATGAACCATTTCACGGCACATCTTCTTAAACTGGCTGTGGCTGACACTGCTTCCGCTTAAGAAAGAAATGACACGCTGTTCCCAGATTTTATGTTTTCTGTTTACGATTCCTTCTTCCAGTTCATAAGGACGCATACGGTATACGCACTTCATAAGGATATCACCAAATACAGCACCGTAAGCAACTTTCTTTACCAGCGGGAGAGTAAGCTTGAATCCAGGATTGCTCTCCAGACCGCTTAAGTTGACAGAGATAACCGGGATTTGTTCCATACCGGCTTTCTTTAATGCGCGGCGGATAAATGCGATATAGTTGGAAGCTCGGCATCCACCGCCTGTCTGAGACATCACAACTGCTGTTTTATTCAGATCGTATTTACCGGAAAGAAGTGCATCCATGATCTGGCCTACTACGATCAGAGATGGATAACATGCATCGTTATTTACATATTTCAGACCAACATCTACCGCATGTTTGTTGTCGTTCGGAAGCACCTCCAGGTTGTATCCGCAGGAGTTAAATGCTGCCTGCAGGAGACTGAAATGGAACGGTGACATCTGCGGGCAGAGGATGGTGTAATCCTTTCTCATTTCCTTTGTGAAGGATACCTTCTCAATGGAAGCTGGTTTGATATTGCGTTTCTGTCCCTGCTCTTTCTTTGCACGGATTGCTGCGATCAGGGAACGGATACGGATTCTTGCTGCACCAAGGTTATTTACCTCGTCGATCTTTAAGCAGGTATAAATCTTATCGCTTCCGTCAAGAATCTCATAAACCTCATCTGTGGTAACTGCATCCAGACCACATCCAAAAGAGTTCAGCTGGATCAGATCCAGATCATCGCGGGTCTTTACATAGTTTGCTGCAGCGTACAGTCTTGAGTGGTACATCCACTGGTCATTAACACGGATCGGACGTTCTACAGGTGCCAGATGAGAAATAGAATCCTCAGTCAGTACAGCGATTCCGTAGCTGTTGATCAGATCCGGGATACCATGATGGATTTCCGGGTCAATGTGGTATGGACGGCCTGCAAGGACAATACCGTGGCGGCCTGTCTCTTCCAGATATTTCAGGGTTTCTTCACCCTTCTTCTGTACATCACGGCGTGCAGCTGCCATTTCTTCCCATCCTTTATGTGCGGCAGCTTTAACTTCCTCTGCAGGAATATCCTTGAATTCCTCTACCAGACGTTTGGTCAGGATTTCCTCAGAAGTAAATGCAAGGAATGGATTGCGGAAAGTAATGGACGGATCGTTTAATTCGTCTACGTTATTCTTGATATTCTCTGCATAAGAAGTAACGATCGGGCAGTTATAATGGTTGACTGCATCCGGGAATTCATTTCTTTCATACGGAATACATGGGTAGAAAATAAACTTTACGCCATTGCGGATCAGCCATGTTACATGACCGTGCGCAAGTTTTGCCGGATAACATTCGGATTCACTTGGGATAGACTCAATACCCAGCTCATAAATCTTTCTGTTGGAAGTAGGGGAGAGTACAACCTCATACTTCAGTTCTGTAAAGAACGTATACCAGAAAGGATAATTCTCAAACATATTCAGGACACGCGGGATACCTACCTTACCTCTGGATGCTTTGTCGGCAGTGAGAGGGGTGTAGGAGAAAATACGTTTATATTTATATTCGTAAAGGTTCGGAATATGGTCTTTATTTTTCTCTTTGCCGATACCACGTTCGCAGCGGTTACCGCTTACATACTGGCGGCCGCCGGAGAACTTATTGATGGTCAGACGGCAGTTATTGGTACATCCACGACAGTTTGCCATAGAAGTTGTATATTTCAGTTCATTGATCTTGTCAATGGAGAGCATGGTTGTTTCTTTGCCCTCCTGATGACGTTCACGTGCGATCAGCGCAGCACCGAAAGCCCCCATGATTCCGGCGATATCCGGACGGATGGCTTCGCAGTTGGCGATCTTTTCAAAGCTTCGCAGAACTGCATCATTATAGAAAGTACCACCCTGTACAACGATGTGTTTACCAAGTTCGGAAGCATCGGATACTTTGATAACTTTGTACAGTGCATTCTTGATAACAGAGTAGGCAAGACCAGCAGAAATATCGGAAACTTCAGCTCCCTCTTTCTGTGCCTGTTTAACCTTGGAGTTCATGAATACGGTACATCTGGTACCCAGATCGATCGGATGCTGGGCAAAGATCGCAGCTTTGGCGAAATCCTGTACTGTATAATTCAAGGATTTGGCGAATGTCTCAATGAAAGAACCGCATCCTGAAGAACATGCTTCATTAAGCTGTACACTGTCAACAGTCTTATTGCGGATTTTAATACATTTCATATCCTGTCCGCCGATATCGAGGATACAGTCTACCTCCGGATCAAAGAAAGCAGCTGCATAGTAATGGGAAACAGTTTCGACCTCGCCTTCATCTAGGATCAGAGCTGCCTTGATCAGTGCTTCACCGTAACCTGTAGAACAGGAATAGGCAATTTTGGCATCCTTTGGAAGTAATTCATAGATTTCTTTAATGGAGCGGATGGTGGTCTTTAATGGGTTTCCGTTGTTGCTGCTGTAGAAGGAGTAGAGAAGTGTTCCGTCCTCACCTACCAGAGCAGTTTTGGTTGTGGTGGAACCTGCATCAATACCAAGATAACAGTTTCCCTTATATGTAGCGAGATCCCCTGTTTTTACTTTGTAGGAGCTCTGGCGTTTCGCAAATGCGTCGTATTCATCCTGGGAAGCAAACAGCGGTTCCATACGTTCTACTTCGAAATCCAGTTTGATGGAATTACGGAGTCTGTCTTTCATTTCTGTCAGAGAAATAGAATTGTCTTCTTTTGCATTTAATGCAGAACCGATAGCTGCGAACAGATGAGAGTTCTCAGGAATAATGGTGTGCTCTTCATCCAGCTTCAGTGTACGGATAAAGGATTCTCTCAGTTCGGACAGGAAATGAAGCGGTCCGCCCAGGAATGCGACATGTCCACGGATCGGCTTACCACAGGCAAGACCGGAAATTGTCTGGTTTACAACTGCCTGGAAAATAGAAGCAGATAAGTCCGGTTTGGTTGCACCGTCGTTGATCAGCGGCTGGATATCTGTTTTTGCAAAAACACCGCAGCGGGCTGCGATCGGATAGAGCGCTTTGTAATCTTTTGCGTATTCATTCAGACCTGTAGCATCTGTCTGAAGAAGAGAGGCCATCTGGTCAATGAAAGAACCGGTACCGCCTGCACAGATACCATTCATACGCTGTTCTACGTTTCCATTTTCAAAATAAATGATCTTGGCATCCTCACCGCCAAGCTCAATAGCAACGTCTGTCTTTGGTGCCAGCTTCTGCAGAGATGTAGATACTGCGATAACCTCCTGGGTAAAAGGAACGCCCAGATGGTTGGCAAGAGTCAGACCGCCGGAACCGGTGATCACAGGATGGAGAGTCATCTCGCCATACTGGTCAAAAGCTTCCTGAAGAAGATCTGCAAGGGTTTCCTGAATGTTTGCAAAATGTCGCTTGTAATCTGCGAAAATGAGGTTCTCATCCTCGTCCAGAATCGCGATCTTTACAGTAGTGGAACCGATATCGATTCCCAGTGTTTTGTAATTCATAAAGTAAATTCAAGCCTCCTCTTTTTGTATGAAAAGAAAAATAATTGAAACTATTCTTTCTTATTAAAATATCTGTTTCCAGATATGGAATATTCCGTAATATTATACGCTAAAGGTCAAGAAAAGACAATATAAAAGTTTACCAATGATTATGTTCTTTCTTGTTGAAATTTCAGCTATTTCGAGATATAATAAACTTTACTCTGAAAAACGAATTATAAATGAAAAGAGGAATAATAAATGGCAGAATACAAACTCCTGAAAACAGAAGGACGTGCCAAACGTGCGGAATTCCATACTGTACACGGTACGATCCAGACTCCTGTTTTTATGAACGTAGGAACGATCGGCGCTATCAAAGGTGCAGTATCTACCATGGATTTACAACAGATCGGAACACAGGTACAGTTATCCAATACCTACCATCTTCATGTACGTCCGGGTGACAAAGTAGTGAAGCAGTTAGGCGGTCTTCACAAATTTATGGTATGGGACAAACCAATCCTTACAGATTCAGGCGGATTCCAGGTATTTTCCCTTGCCAAGTTAAGAAAGATTAAAGAAGAAGGTGTTTACTTCAATTCACATATTGACGGTCATAAGATTTTTATGGGACCGGAGGAGAGTATGCAGATCCAGTCTAATCTCGGCTCCACAATTGCCATGGCATTTGATGAATGCCCGAGCAGTGTGGCAGACAGAGACTATGTACAGAAATCTGTGGACAGAACTACACGCTGGCTTGCGCGTTGCAAGGCAGAAATGGCAAGGCTGAACAGTCTGCCGGATACCATCAACAAAGAGCAGCTTCTGTTCGGAATCAACCAGGGAGCAATTTATGAGGATATCCGTATCGAACATGCCAAAGCAATCTCAGAGATGGATCTGGACGGTTATGCGGTAGGCGGCCTTGCAGTTGGTGAGACTCATGAAGAAATGTACAGAATTCTGGATGAAGTAGTGCCGTATCTTCCGCAGAACAAACCTACTTATCTGATGGGAGTAGGAACACCTGCCAATATTCTGGAGGGTGTTGAGAGAGGAATTGATTTCTTTGACTGTGTATATCCAAGTCGTAACGGCCGTCATGGACATGTATACACGAATCATGGAAAGATGAATCTGTTTAATGCAAAATATGAACTGGACACACGTCCGATCGAAGAAGGATGTCAGTGCCCTGCATGTCAGCATTACAGCAGAGCCTATATCCGCCACCTCCTGAAAGCAAAAGAAATGCTGGGAATGCGTCTCTGTGTACTTCATAATCTGTATTTCTACAATCATATGATGGAAGAGATCCGCGATGCTATTGACGCAGGAAACTTTGCTGAATATAAGAAAATGCGTCTGGAAGGTTTTGAAGAAGGTAAAATCAATTCCGGGAAATAGTATCAGTGTAATCTCCAGTATATAAATTTATTATGAAATATGCTAAAAACTCTTGAAGTAAAGCAATTTTTTGTGTATGATGTACAGTGACGCTTTGATCAGAGAGTCCTATGCAGAATATACTCTAAAGATATTTTTCAGGCAGGACTGACGGGATTATAAGTGAATTGCGGAAGTTGTATGGAACGTAACCGCACGATAACAGGAATATAATAGGAGGAATTAAAATGGACGCATCAAGCGGAATGGGTATGGTCGGTGCTATTATCTGGATGGTAGTTTTGTTCGGAATTATGTATTTCTTAATGCTTCGCCCTCAGAAGAAAGAGCAGAAGAGACTCCAGGCAATGTTAAATGACATGGAAGTTGGCGACAGCATTGTTACTACCGGCGGATTTTATGGCGTTGTCATTGATATGACAGACGAAGATGTGATCGTAGAATTCGGTAACAACAAAAACTGCCGTATCCCTATGAGAAAACAGGCAATCGCTGAAGTAGAGAAAGCTGGAAGCGCTGCTGAATAATTGTTATTATTCATGGTTTGCAATGGATGATAGCAGGAAATGAATATGAGATGAATTAAGGAGTGAGACGTACAGCTCAGCAGAGCTGTTGTTTCACTCCTTTTCTTTTGCTGATTTTTGAGCACTTTTTTAACCAAATCAAGTAAGTCCCCTGTTTCAATTGCGAATATCCGCTTGACTAATATTCATCAATATTTGTCCGTGAAGCTACACTTTTACATTTTTTCACTTTAATAGGTTGAAATATGTCGGAAAGTGCGTTATTATAATAACAATTACGCAATTAGAGTATTTTTGGAGGAAATTATTATGGATTATAAGATTGCATTGATCCCCGGCGACGGAATCGGACCGGAAATCGTAAGAGAAGCAAAGAAAGTACTGGACAAGGTATGCGAGAAATATGGACACAGCTTTTCCTATTCAGAAGTTCTGTTAGGCGGCGCATCCATCGATGTACACGGCGTACCCCTTACTGATGAGGCAATTGCCACTGCCAAATCATCAGACGCCGTACTGATGGGCTCTATTGGCGGAGATGCAAAAACTTCTCCATGGTATAAGCTTGAGCCGTCCAAACGCCCGGAAGCAGGACTTCTTGCAATCCGTAAGGCATTAAATCTTTTTGCAAACTTAAGACCGGCTTACCTTTACAATGAGCTGAGAAAAGCCTGCCCTCTCCGCGATGAGATCATCGGAGACGGATTTGACATGATCATTGTACGTGAGCTTACAGGCGGTCTGTATTTCGGAGAACGTCAGACTATTGAAGAGAATGGTGTGAAGAAAGCAATTGATACACTTTCCTATAATGAAAACGAAATCCGCCGTATTGCCATCAAAGCATTTGAGATCGCACGTAAGAGAAGAAATAAAGTAACAAGCGTAGATAAGGCAAATGTTCTGGATTCTTCCAGACTCTGGAGAAAAGTGGTAGAGGAAGTTGCCAAAGACTATCCGGATGTTACCTTAGAGCATATGCTGGTTGACAACTGCGCAATGCAGCTTGTACGTGATCCAAAACAGTTCGATGTTATCCTGACAGAGAATATGTTCGGAGATATCCTTTCAGACGAGGCAAGTATGGTAACAGGTTCCATCGGAATGCTTTCATCTGCAAGCTTAAATGAGACAAAATTCGGTCTCTATGAGCCAAGCCATGGTTCTGCACCTGATATTGCAGGACAGGATAAGGCAAACCCTATCGCAACTATCCTTTCCGCGGCAATGATGCTCCGCTTCTCCCTTGATATGGACAAGGAAGCAGATGCAGTGGAAGCAGCAGTGCAGAAGGTTCTGACAGAGGGATACCGCACAGGTGATATCATGTCAGAGGGATGCAAGCTTGTAGGAACAAAGGAAATGGGCGATCTGATCGCAGCAGCTCTGTAAGAATTGATATTAAGAGGATTCAGCCGGCGCAGGCAGATTACGGAGTCAGGAATTTCGGTTGAATCATTAAAAATAAATAAAACAGTAAGAAAAGAGGAAATAAAACAATGAGAAGTGATGCAGTAAAAACAGGCACACAGCAGGCACCTCACCGTTCCCTGTTTAATGCTCTTGGAATGACAAAAGAAGAAATGGAAAGACCTCTGGTAGGTATTGTAAGCTCCTATAACGAAATCGTACCGGGTCATATGAACCTTGACAAAATCGTACAGGCAGTAAAGCTTGGCGTTGCAATGGCAGGCGGTACACCTGTAATGTTCCCGGCAATCGCAGTATGTGACGGTATTGCAATGGGACACGTTGGAATGAAATATTCTCTGGTAACAAGAGATCTGATCGCAGATTCTACAGAAGCTATGGCAATGGCGCATCAGTTTGATGCACTGGTCATGGTTCCGAACTGCGATAAGAATGTACCTGGACTTCTGATGGCAGCAGCAAGACTGAATGTTCCGACTGTATTCGTAAGCGGCGGCCCGATGCTTGCCGGACATCTGAACGGACACAAGACAAGTCTTTCCAGCATGTTTGAAGCAGTTGGAGCTTACGCAGCAGGCAAGCTTGATGAAGATGGCCTGACAGAATGTGAAATGAAAACATGTCCTACCTGTGGATCATGTTCCGGTATGTACACAGCAAACTCCATGAACTGTCTGACAGAAGTTCTTGGTATGGGACTGAAAGGAAACGGAACCATCCCTGCTGTATATTCTGAACGTATCCGTCTTGCAAAACATGCAGGTATGCAGGTTATGGAAATGTACAGAAAGAATATCCGTCCAAGAGATATCATGACAAAAGAAGCGATCCTGAATGCTCTGACAGTAGACATGGCACTTGGATGTTCTACAAACAGTATGCTTCATCTTCCGGCTATCGCTCATGAGATCGGAATGGACTTTGATATCAGCTTTGCAAATGAGATCAGTGCAAAGACTCCGAACCTCTGCCACCTTGCACCTGCAGGCCCGACATACATGGAAGACCTGAATGAAGCAGGCGGTGTATACGCAGTTATGAACGAGCTGAACAAGAAAGGTCTTCTTCATACAGAGTGCATGACGGTTACAGGCAAGACAGTAGGTGAGAACATCAAAGACTGTGTAAACTTAAATCCTGAAGTTATCAGACCAATCGACAATCCATACAGCCAGACAGGTGGACTTGCAGTACTTAAAGGTAACCTTGCGCCGGACGGTGGTGTTGTAAAACGTTCTGCAGTTGTAGAAGAGATGATGGTCCATGAAGGACCTGCAAGAGTCTTTGACTGCGAGGAAGACGCAATCGCAGCTATCAAAGGTGGCAAGATCGTAGAGGGTGACGTAGTAGTTATCCGTTACGAAGGACCGAAAGGCGGCCCTGGTATGAGAGAAATGCTGAATCCTACATCTGCAATCGCAGGTATGGGACTGGGATCTTCCGTAGCCCTGATCACAGACGGACGTTTCAGCGGTGCATCCAGAGGAGCATCCATCGGACACGTATCACCGGAAGCAGCAGTCGGCGGACCGATCGCACTTGTTGAAGAGGGCGATATCATCAGCATCAACATTCCGGAACTGAAACTGGAGATCAAGGTTTCCGATGAAGAAATGCAGGCAAGAAAAGCAAAATGGCAGCCTCGTGAGCCAAAGGTAACAACAGGATATCTTGCAAGATATGCTGCCATGGTAACCTCCGGAAACAGAGGAGCGATCCTTGAGGTACCAAAAGCAAAATAAAGATGAACAAGTACCCGGCGGGAATTGCAGCATAACCTGTGATTCCTGCCTGAAAAGTTAGGAGGATATGTAAAGATGCAGCTTACAGGTGCTGAAATCATCGTTGAATGTTTAAAAGAACAGGGCGTTGACACTGTATTCGGATATCCGGGCGGTGCCATCCTGAATGTATATGACGCCCTCTATGAATATAAAGACCAGATCACTCATGTGCTGACTTCCCATGAACAGGGAGCTTCCCATGCAGCAGATGGATATGCAAGGGCTACAGGCAAAGTCGGTGTGTGCCTTGCAACTTCCGGTCCTGGAGCCACTAATCTGGTAACAGGAATCGCAACTGCATATATGGATTCTGTACCAATGGTAGCCATCACATGTAACGTAGGAACCCCGCTTCTTGGAAAGGATTCTTTTCAGGAGGTTGACATTACCGGAATCGTAATGCCGATTACAAAGCACAGCTTTATTGTAAAAGATATTACTACTCTGGCAGATACCGTTCGCAGAGCATTCTATATTGCGCAGAGTGGCCGTCCGGGTCCTGTACTTGTAGATGTGACTAAGGACGTAACAGGTGCGAAATATGAATACAATGCCTGCCGTCCGGCAACTATCACACCAAAAGTAGATACAATTAAAGACGAGGACATTGCAACAGCAGTCCAGATGATCGAAGATGCTAAGAAACCATTTATCTTTACAGGCGGCGGCACAATTATCTCAGAAGCATCAAAAGAAGTAACAGAACTTGCTCACAAGATTGATTCTCCTGTATGTGACAGCCTTATGGGTAAAGGCGGATTTTCCGGTGAGGATCCTTTATATACGGGAATGCTTGGAATGCACGGAACAAAGGCTTCTAACCTGGGAGTGTCTGAATGTGATCTTCTGATCGTACTGGGAGCCAGATTCAGTGACCGTGTTACAGGAAACACAAAGACTTTCGCAAAGAATGCGAAAATTCTCCAGATTGATGTAGATGCTGCAGAAATCAATAAGAATATTGTAGTAGACGCAAGCATCGTGGGAGATGAGAAAGAAGTTCTGAAACGAATTCTGGAACAGCTTCCTGAAATGAAACATCCGGAATGGATCGCGCATATTGATGAGCTGAAAGAAAAATATCCATTGAGATATGATCATTCACAGCTTACAGGTCCATACATTATCGAGAAACTTTATGAGCTGACAAAAGGAGATGCCATCATTACAACTGAAGTTGGTCAGAATCAGATGTGGGCAGCTCAGTATTTCAAATATAAAGAACCAAGAACATTCCTTTCTTCCGGTGGATTAGGAACCATGGGATATGGACTTGGCGCAGCAATCGGTGCGAAGATGGGAAGACCGGATAAAACTGTGGTAAATATCGCAGGTGACGGTTGTTTCCGTATGAATATGAACGAGATCGCTACAGCAGTCCGCTGCAACAGACCGTTGATTCAGATCGTACTGAACAATCACGTGCTCGGAATGGTACGTCAGTGGCAGACATTGTTCTATGACCACAGATATTCCCATACAATTTTAAATGATTCCGTTGATTTTGTGAAACTGGCAGAAGCTATGGGTGCAAAAGCAATCCGTATCAGCTCCATGGAAGAAGTGGAACCGGCTTTGAAAGAAGCTCTTGCATGTCCGGGACCAATCGTACTCGACTGTATGATCGACCAGGATCTCAGCGTATTCCCGATGGTACCGGCAGGCGCAAGCATTGATGACATCTTTGACGAGGAGGATATGAAAAACAATGAGCAGAGTGTATAATTTTTCCGCAGGACCGGCTGTATTGCCGGAAGAAGTATTAAAAGAGGTTGCTGAGGAGATGATGGACTATCAGGGAACTGGTATGTCCGTTATGGAAATGAGCCACAGAAGTGCTGATTTTCAGAAGATCATCGACGAAGCAGAGCAGGATCTGCGTGACCTGATGAAGATTCCGGATAACTACAAGGTATTATTCCTTCAGGGCGGAGCTTCCCAGCAGTTCGCAGCAATCCCGATGAACCTTATGAAGAACAAAGTTGCTGATTACATTGTAACAGGACAGTGGGCAAAGAAAGCATATCAGGAAGCACAGAAATATGGAAAAGTAAACAAAATCGCTTCTTCCGAGGACAAGACTTTCTCCTACATCCCTGACTGCAGCGATCTTCCGATCAGCCTGGATGCGGACTATGTATACATTTGTGAGAACAACACAATTTATGGAACAAAATTCAAAAAACTCCCAAATACAAAAGGAAAAACTCTGGTAGCAGACGTTTCTTCCTGCTTCTTATCTGAGCCGGTTGATGTATCCAAATACGGAATCATCTACGGTGGTGTACAGAAGAACATCGGACCTGCAGGTATGGTAATTTCCATTATCCGCGAAGATCTGATCACAGATGATGTTCTGGAAGGAACACCAACTATGCTGAAATTCAAAACACAGGCTGATGCAGGCTCTCTTTACAATACTCCGAACTGCTACTGCATCTATGTATGCGGTAAAGTCTTCAAATGGCTGAAGAAAATGGGCGGCCTGGAAGAAATGCAGAGACGTAATATTGAGAAAGCAAAGATTCTCTATGACTTCCTTGATCAGAGCAAGCTCTTTAAAGGAACTGTTGTACCGGAAGATCGTTCTCTCATGAACGTACCGTTCGTAACAGGTGACAAAGACATGGATGCCAAATTTGTAAAAGAAGCAAAAGAGGCAGGACTTGTAAACTTAA
>CAJLTE010000060.1 GCA_905209435.1 uncultured Blautia sp.
GAAAAGCTGTAAAACCCTTGTAAACAAAGGCTTTACAGCTCAGCTTCAACTACTCGAACTCAATCGTTGCCGGTGGTTTCCCCGTGCAATCGTACATTACTCTATTTACATGCTTCACTTCATTTACAATTCTGCTGGTTGTTCTTCCGATGACATCCCACGGAATCTCAGCGCTTTCTGCAGTCATGAAATCTGTAGTGGTTACTGCACGCAGTGCGATGGCGTAGTCGTATGTTCTTTCATCACCCATAACACCTACGGAACGCATGTTGGTCAGCGCTGCAAAGTACTGGTTTACTTCTTTGTCCAGTCCGGCTTTGGCGATTTCTTCGCGCCAGATGGCGTCTGCGTCCTGTACCATCTGTACTTTTTCTGCGGTTACATCGCCGATGATACGGATACCAAGTCCTGGACCCGGGAATGGCTGACGGAATACCAGGTAATCCGGGATGCCGAGTTCCAGACCGGCTTTTCTTACTTCATCTTTGAACAGGTCACGCAGAGGCTCGATGATCTCTTTGAAATCTACGTGCTCCGGCAGACCGCCTACGTTGTGGTGGGATTTGATCACGGTGGATTCTCCGCCAACGCCGCTTTCTACAACGTCCGGATAAATGGTTCCCTGTACCAGGAAGTCCACAGCACCGATTTTCTTTGCTTCTTCCTCAAATACACGGATAAACTCTTCACCGATGATTTTTCTCTTTGCTTCCGGTTCTTCCACGCCTTTCAGTTTCTCATAGAAACGTTCCTGTGCGTTGACCCGGATAAAGTTCAGGTTATAATTGCCGTCCGGACCGAAGACCGCCTCTACTTCATCGCCTTCGTTCTTTCTCAAAAGACCATGGTCTACGAATACACAGGTCAGCTGATCGCCAACTGCTTTGGATAACAGAACGGCTGCTACAGAAGAATCCACACCGCCGGACAGTGCGCACAGCACTTTACCGTCGCCGACTTTTTCACGGATGGCTTTGATAGATTCCTCTACGAAGGAATCCATTTTCCAGCTTCCGGCACAACCACATACGTTAAATACGAAGTTTGCCAGCATCTGTTTTCCTTCTTTTGTATGAAGAACTTCCGGATGAAACTGGGTTGCATACAGTTTCTTTTCTACATTTTCCACTGCTGCTACCGGACAGTCCGGTGTATGAGCAATGATCTTGAATCCAGGCGCTGCCTGCTCGATATAATCGTTATGACTCATCCAGCAGATGGTCTTTTCGGATACATTTTCAAATAATGCAGAAGACTGATCTACGGTTACTTCGATCTTACCATATTCACGAACCGGCGCCTTGCACACTTTTCCGCCCAGCTGGTGCATCATCAGCTGAGAACCATAGCAGATACCGAGAACCGGGATACCCAGATCATAGATTTCTTTTGCATAAGAAGGAGAATCCTCCAGGTATACACTGTTGGGACCGCCGGTGAAAATAATTCCCTTCGGCTCCATAGCTTTGATTTTTTCCAAATCGGTTTTGTAAGAATAAATTTCACAGTATACATTACACTCACGTACGCGTCGCGCAATTAACTGATTGTACTGTCCACCAAAATCGAGTACGATTACGGTTTCTCTCTTCATGAACGTCTCCTCCTGATTTTCTGATATCCATTGTTTCTGCCCGGTTTTCGCCGAAGCTTTATATTTCTCTTTATTTCTAAAGTACCCTATATTATAAAGTACCCTCTGTCTTTTGACAAGTCCCATGTTCTTTCCACCAGGCAAGCAATTTTTCTTTCTCATTCATCTCTGGCTGATCCAGTACCATCTCCAGTAGTTCCTGAAGCACAGCTCCCATCTGCGGTCCCGGTTTCATTCCGGTCGCTATCAGATCCTTGCCGGTCACTGCCAATGTTTTCAACGACACGCACTGGTGTTTTTCCATGATCTCATGGTAAAGCTTTTCCACAGCTTCGATCCGCTCCAGCTTCTCTTCTCTGAGATACATACTCTGTGCAAGGTTATCTGCCCGCTGCACCTTCAAAAACAGCGGAAACAGATCTTCTCCTACTTTATAGATTGCCCGTCGGACTGCTTTCTCTTCCGGGGCCGGACGATAATCGTGCCAGTAGATCAGACGAGTCACCTGTGCGATGGTATCGTTATCAAACTTCAGTCGTCGAAGAATCTTTTTCGCGATTTCTTTCCCCTCCGGTCCATGTCCTTTAAAATGATCCACACCGTTTGCATCGGTCGTCCGCATACTTGCTTTTCCAATATCGTGAAGCAGCATCGTCAGACGCAGGATCCGGTCTTTTTCCGTCAGGCTCAGCGCCTTTAATGTATGTTCCCCCACATTGTACATGTGATGCGGGGTATTTTGCGGCGTTTCCATGATCGCATCGAACTCCGGCATGATGATCCGTGTGATGCCAAGATCATACACACTTCTCCACATCTCCGGACGATCCGACATCAATAGTTTCACTGTCTCTGTCTGGATCCGCTCCGCACTGATCTTTGAAAGCGTCGGTGCCAGTTCCACAATTGCCTTTTTGGTATTTTCTTCAATCTCAAATCCAAGCTGCGCTGCAAACCGTACCGCCCGAAGGATCCTCAGTGCATCCTCACCGAACCGCTGCCACGGATCTCCCACACAGCGGATGATCTTTCTTTGCAGATCATTCATCCCGCCAAATTCATCAATCAGCCCACGATCTTTGCTGTAAGCCATGGCATTGATCGTAAAGTCACGACGTTTCAGATCTTCCGTCAGATTTGAGGTAAACTGTACCTCTTTCGGATGCCTGCCATCTTCATATTCCCCGTCAATCCGGTACGTGGTCACTTCATAGCCGACACCATGTACCATGACCGTCACGGTTCCATGCTGCAGACCGGTGTCCACGGTTTTGGAAAATAGTTCTTTCACCTGATAAGGAGTGGCAGATGTGGTTATGTCCCAGTCATCCGGCGTTCTGTTCAACACCGAATCCCGGACACAGCCACCCACTGCAAATCCCTCATACCCATGCGCCTGAAGCACATCAATAATCATGTTTACTGCTGCCGGTAACTGTAACCGCATTCTATCCACTCCTTTTCTGTTTCATGCTATTCGTTCTGAACACCGATAACAGCCGAATGCCTTTATTGATGTTCCCACACTTTTTCTTTTAGTATGCTCTGCCCCAGTATACCATCTTTGTCGCCGGTTTTCCACAGCATACACAGATATCTGCCAGATGTTCCTGGTTGAATGGGATACAACGGGAAGTTGCTGCTGTATCTTCTTTGATCTTATCCTCACATGCCTGATCGCCGCACCACATAGCTTTGATAAATCCAGGTTTTTCGTTGATGGTCTTTACAAACTCTTCGTAGGTGGTTGCTGTATAGGTATGTGCATCTCTGTGTGCTCTTGCTCTCTCCAGCATATCTGTCTGAATCGTATCCAGGATTTCTGTTACTTTCTCAGCCAGTTCCGGTAATGCGACAACAATCTTTTCACCGGTATCTCTTCTTGCAACGACTGCCTGATTTGCCTCGATGTCCTTTGGTCCACACTCGATACGAACCGGAATACCACGCATCTCCTGCTCTGCAAATTTGAATCCCGGACTCTTGTCGGTAGCATCTGTTTTCACACGAATACCTGCCGCCTTCAGTGCAGCTTCCAGTTCAGCGGCTTTCTCCAGAACGCCTTCTTTTCTCTGCTGGATCGGAATGATCACTGCCTGTACCGGTGCGATTCTCGGAGGCAGTTTCAAACCGCTATCATCACCATGTACCATGATCAGTGCTCCGATCATACGTGTTGTCATACCCCAAGATGTCTGATGTACATACTGTAATTTATTTTCTTTGTCTGTATACTGGATACCGAATGCCTTTGCAAATCCATCGCCAAAGTTATGGCTGGTACCGGACTGCAGGGCTTTTCCGTCATGCATCAGGGATTCGATGGTGTAAGTAGCTTCTGCACCTGCAAATTTTTCTTTGTCTGTCTTTCTTCCTTTGATAACCGGGATTGCCAGTACCTGCTCGCAGAAATCTGCATACAGATTCAGCATCTGGATGGTTCTCTCTTCTGCTTCCTCAGCCGTTGCATGTGCGGTATGTCCTTCCTGCCACAGGAATTCTCTGGAACGCAGGAACGGACGGGTTGTCTTCTCCCAGCGCATAACGGAACACCACTGGTTATATACTTTCGGCAGATCTCTGTGGGACTGGATCTCTTTTGCATAGAAATCACAGAACAGAGTCTCAGAAGTCGGACGGATGCACAGACGCTCCTGCAGCGGTTCCAGTCCACCGTGTGTTACCCATGCAACTTCCGGTGCAAATCCTTCTACGTGATCTTTTTCTTTCTGCAGAAGGCTTTCCGGAATCAGCATTGGCATATACACATTTTCTACGCCTGTTTCTTTGAATCTTCGGTCAAGTTCATGCTGGATATTTTCCCAGATCGCATAACCCGCCGGTTTGATCGCCATACATCCTTTTACACTGGTGTAATCAATCAGATCTGCTTTTTTTACTACATCGGTATACCACTGTGCGAAATCCTCTTCCATGGAAGTGATCGCTTCTACCATTTTTTTGTCTTTTGCCATCTTTATTTCCTCCATTTTTGTTCTCACGTACTCTCGGAATCTTTCTGTGCCTGATTTTGCGAGATGATTTTTTGTCAGTTGTATCCGAGAGTACATTTCTCTATCTCCAGGGGATTCCAGGTCAAAATAAGCACCTGATCCCCCAAAAGGGACCAGATGCTTATCCGGCGGTACCACCCTAATTAACAGCCCGAAGACTGCTCACTTTCTTTCACTCTTTTTTAACGCCAAAGTCGCGGTCTGCTTACTCACAGACAGCTCCGGGGTCGGTTCCACACACTCCGCACAGAAATCTTCCACCTCTGATTTCCTCTCTGTTGATTGTCACCTGTGTACTATTCCCTTCATCGCCTTTTTTATTTTATTGCTGATAGGATTTTATCGGAAACTCCCTGATTTGTCAAGGGGTTGCTATCCGACTCCCTCTTATTTTGTTCCGAAGATTCTGTCTCCTGCATCGCCAAGACCCGGTACGATATAGCCGTGATCATTCAGATGATCATCCAGTGCACCGATATAGATATCCACATCCGGGTGTACTTCCTGCAGTTTCTTTACACCTTCCGGTGCTGCAATGATACACATGAAGCGGATATTTTTTACACCTTTCTGTTTCAGCATGGTAATTGCTGCTTCTGCGGATCCACCGGTTGCCAGCATCGGATCAACAACGAAAATGTCACGCTCGGAACTGTCTGCCGGAAGTTTGCAGTAATATTCTACCGGTACCAGAGTTTCCGGATCACGGTACAGACCGATATGTCCTACTTTTGCAGCCGGAATCATTGCCAGCATACCTTCTACCATTCCCAGGCCTGCACGGAGAATCGGTACTACAGCCAGTTTCTTTCCTGCCAGTTCTTTCGCAGTCATCTTTGTGATTGGGGTTTCAATTTCCACCTCTTCCAGCTTCAGATCTCTGGTCGCTTCGTAGCACATCAGCATCGCGATCTCACCGATCATCTCTCTGAATTCCTTGCTACTTGTCTCTGTTCTTCTGATAATTCCGATTTTATGTTGAATCAACGGGTGATCCATAACTACTACTTTTGACATTTGTTCTCCTTTCTGCCGTTTCCGGCATAGCGCTCTTTTATCATTCTGTATCACAGTCGGGAATTTCATTCATAACTGTATCTGTTAATGTATTTTACTGCACTTTACTCTCCGTCTGTCGGCTCCTCGATCAGTTTGATTCTGCGGATGTGACGTTCATCGTTGGAAAATGGAGTATCCAGGAATGTCTCCACGATCTTAATGGCAAGTCCAGGTCCTACAACTCTTCCACCCAGTGCCAGTACATTGGCATCGTTGTGTTCTCTGGTTGCCTGTGCACAGAAACAATCGGTACATAATGCAGCACGGATTCCAGGTACTTTGTTGGCTGCGATAGAGATACCGATTCCAGTTCCGCAGATCAGGATTCCTCTCTCACATTCTCCCTTAACGATGGCATGAGCCACTTTTCTTGCATAGATTGGATAGTCTACGGAATCTGTGCTGTCGCATCCATAATCCCGGTACTCCAGTCCTCTGCTGTCCAGGTATGCCTCAATCTCCTTCTTCAGTTCATATCCGCCATGGTCACAACCAATTGCTATCATGTTACAGTTCCTCCTCTTCGTTTAACCTTGTTACCAGTTTTCTCATCAATAATTCCAGTTCCGTATAGCACTGACTGTATACAGTCAGTGGCTGACCGTGCAGGGACGGTATATCTCCGCTCTCCCCCACGTATTCTTTTACTGTATAGACATGGGGCGCATTCTCATACGTTTCCCAGATCTGCGATTTTTGTTTGTCCTCCATCGTCAGGATCAGAACATCATTGTTGATATCTTCCTGCTCTAACTGCATGGCAATATGACTTGGCTGCGGGTAACCGTTGCTTGTCAGTACTGCCTCCGCTTTCGGATTCAGCGGTTCCGGAAATAATACCACCATCCCTCTGGACTCAATCGTCAACGGATTGGTAAGAAATTTTCTTTTCAGGATCATCTCTGCCATCGGCGCCCTGCAATTATCATTGGTATCTACAAAAATCAGTTTTTTATACCGTATTACCATAGTTCATCCTCAAACCTGAATCTTTTTCTGACCTGCAGCCTTCATCAGACGGTTCATAATCGCCTGTCCCATCTGGGGCGTATCAAAAGCTTCTGAATAAATATAAGTCACTCCACAGTCGTCAAATTCCCGCAGTACAGCAAACAGATGTCTCGCAATGCTCTCTTCATCTGCCCTTGTTCCGATGCACTTTACAATTCCTTCCGGATAAGCCTTTATACTCTCCTCTGTAGCAATCACGCCCACCTTTTCTCCTGCTCTGATCTTTTCTTCCACCAGCGCACAGATTTTCTCCTGTACAGCTTTCGGTGATCCTTCCACCACGGTCAGATCCGCTTTCGGTGCATAGTGGCGGTATTTCATTCCGGGAGCTTTCGGTTTGACTTTACTGTCTGCCTGGATCAATCCCCGATCCATCTGCACCTGACCGATCACACGTCTTACCATCTCCTGATTAATATATCCCGGACGCAGAATCGTCGGAATCTCTTCCGTAAAATCCACAATTGTTGATTCCAGACCGATCCCCACGGGTCCGCCATCCAGAATCATATCAATCTTCCCATCCAGATCCTCTTCCACATGGGAAGCCATCGTTGGACTCGGGCGACCCGATGTATTGGCACTGGGTGCCGCAACATAGCCTCCCCCTGCCCGGATCAGTGCCTGTGCCAGCGGATGATCCGGCATACGCACTGCCACAGTATCCATTCCACCGGTCGTCTCATAAGGCACAATATCGCTTTTCTGAAAAATCATTGTCAATGGTCCCGGCCAGTAAACTGATGCCAGTTTTTTTGCACTCTCCGGCACCTCTTTTACAAGTTTCTCCAGATCTTCCATATCTGCAATATGAATGATCAGTGGATTATCGGAAGGCCGACCTTTCGCCCGATAGATTTTAGCAGATGCCTGCGGATCCAATCCGTTTCCTCCAAGTCCATATACCGTCTCTGTGGGAAATGCTACCAGACCGCCCTGTCTCAGAATCTCTCCGGCTTCCCGGATACCTTCCATATCTAATTCCTGGGGATTCATGCGAATCACTTTTGTTTTCATTTTCTTTCACCTTATTTCTTCACATCTGATAACAGTATACTAGAGTAACGTGCGATGGGCAAGTGTAAATTTATCACAAGACTTCTCAGGCTCCTGTGATTTTTTTATTTTCACTTTTTCTCTGCCAGGCTGCTCAGATATTCCAAGGTACCACTGCAGATTGCTTTTGCCACCTTGTTCTGATATTTTTCATCCGTCAGCAATAAGGCTTCCTGATTATTACTTAAAAAACCGCATTCTCAAAATGTCAAGAGGATGATAAAAACTTTTTTCAGCTTTTTATCATCCTCTACTTGAATCAATTTCTCAATTTATTTCATTTTTTTACCCAAATACCATTGTATAATTCCCAGATACTCCGTCTTCTTTCCTTCTGAATTACATTTGCCATATTCGATCATAAGGTTCCTGATTTTTTCTTTCGTCCAGGTACCTTGGGGCATTGTCTTTGCAATCTCGTTAATTACAGCATTTAATTTTTCTTTTCTATTCTGAGGTAATCTGTGCCCTTCACTGTTCAGATTCAGGGTTTCATTTAAATCTTTCTGTATATCTTCATTTTCCGAATAGATTTCTCCTGACTTACTTCTGTATTTTATCTCAGACAGGGTTCTGCTGTCTCTTGGGTCTACAATTATTCTGACATTGCCTTTATGCGTATCACAGGTATCATCTTTTTTCTTTTGTCCATTCATATGCCCCAGGCACACTCCAAGCATATTGCTATAATCCAGTCTTTCCAATTCTGTCAGATTATCTTCCGGATCCCAATGTTCAATCTTCATTTTTTCTTTTTCAATTCTCCGCATACAGTACGCACAAAGATATCCTTGCTCCCGCAGCAAATTTTCTCTAATATCATCTTTATTGCATCCATCATAATAAGCATGAGCCTGCTTTTTATATGCCGTCAATGATGCCGGTTCCTTCCCCTTTTGAATATATATCATATTAATCCCTCAGTTCCATTGTATCAAACTCATATCTTGTTCTCATCTGAATCAATGTTGGATGATCTGGTGCTGTTGCCTTCTCTAATTCTTCCAATATTTGTTTCGCCTCGCCATAATCTTCTTCATCCAGAGCATCATAAAACTGATTAACTCTCTTCTGCACTTCCTCCGGTATTTGTGTAGTATTCTGATAAGCCTGCAGTGCAGTATTGATATCCATTCCATAGTGCGAATACCCATACTGATACTCAGCCTCTTCGATATCAATAATCCACACATCTTTTGCTGATGCAAATAATATAGGAGAATGTGTTGTCGCTATAAACTGGACATTTGGAAATGTCTTTCTCAGAGAATCTATAATATTCCACTGCCATTTCGGATGCAGATGCATATCAATTTCATCGATTAAAACAATTCCTTTTGTTGCACATACCTCTGATCTTTTATTCGGATTTAATATTGCCATTCTATAGGCTATATCAAACACCATCCAAATCAAAGACTGATAGCCAGAACTTAAATCTGACACAGGAAGTACCAAATCTTCGGTCTTATACATTAAGTCTTCTAACTGTTTGTCATAGAAGACCTCATATGTTCCACCTGAATTCATATAACTCATAAAATCAGCTACTGCTTGTTTCACAGCCTCATATTCTGCAATTTTCTGCTCTTTCTGCCATGAAATCTGCTCCATCTTAATACACCAGTTTAAAAGCAGTTTTATATTAGAAGCTTCATATAATGTGTCAATATAACCTGCTGTTCTGGAGTATTTTTTTTTAAATACATTTTCTGTTTTCTCTCTTTTTTGAGACCATACTCTTCCTGCGCCCTGATAATTTAATATCGGATATTCCGCATCAGGATTCACTGACATTTCCTCTGCAACCTTACAAATTTTACGCGGCTGAATCGTACTGCGCGATGCTTTTATGCTTGTCCGTCTTCGAATCCATTCAATATTTTCACCGTTGATATCTGCCTTTAACACCACCTCTGTTGGAACCTCATAAATCTCATCACATGACCCATCGCCTGTCAACTTTATCACTTTTCTTATCTCATCCTTAGAAAAATGTCGTGTTGAGACATCACTAAATCCTGCGATAAATCCGCCTAATCCAACAGAAATCGCTTCTAATATAGAAGTTTTACCTTTTCCATTCTCCCCTTTAATCAAGTTAAATCCCGGTTTAAATTCTATAGATGCGTATTCAATTCCTCTGAAATTTTTTATATCTACGTTTTGAACAATCATTTTATATTATCTCCTATTAGATTCGCCCGGAACTACCGCAGCCCTTTTCAACATTTTAGAAAGCAAAGAAAATCTATATTTAGTTTATCATATACGTTTTTCACAATCAACGTCAACCTCTGTCTTTCTTCAATCATAACTCTGAAAGTTTTGCTTTATTATGGAATAAAATTTCACTTTTTTCACTTTTCTTTTTTCCCAATGCTATCTTTCCCAGCACCTTCCAGTGCCCATTCAGGTTTCCAAATGATTTTCATTTCGCTCTCCGGAAAAATCCAAATTTCTTTGACAAAGACCTTCAAAACTTCACGTGTAAGCCACGAATCATCTGCTGTACTCTGAACCTCTTCCAGTAGATTCTCCAAATCCGTTCTTACCACCGCTGTTTTTGTCTCCGCTTCCACATCTTCTGTCTCAAACATTTCCCGAATATTTTCTTTCTTTCTCAAAAAAGTGTCTTTATCAATCTTTCCCTCCGCATAAGCCTCATAAATATCAGAGAGCATTTTCTTCTTTGAATGAAAGCTTTGAGAAGGAGTTTTTCTCTTCCCTCCCGTATTCTCTCGTGAAGACTTCTTTTCTTCTGTCTTTTGACTTATCTTCAATTTTAAACCAACTAAAATAAAATCAGCCATAGCTTCCTGCAGAACATTTTCTTCTATATATATTGTACGATGTAACTCATCATTGTCCTCACGGGAATATTTGCATAGATATTTTCTATTCGCCCCACCTTCCTGCACCATATTTTTCCCACAGCATCCACATTTTAAAATCCCACTAAACAGATGCCTTTTAATTTTTTCTCCGGGTATATACATTTTTTGATTTCTTTGAATATAGTTTTTCTGTATCTGATCATAGATTTTCTTTTCAATAATAGGTTCATGCATATTTTCTACAATAATTTGTTCCTCCGTATTGACTTTTTTCAAACCTGCTCTGCCCATTTCTTTTCTCTCTACCCGATGATTCGTTATGCTGCCAATGACTGCCGGACTTTTAAGAATATTTCTTACAGAATCTGCACTCCATTTCATCTTCTGGATTTCCTCTTCCTGTATGCCTTTCGTCCGTATCCCCAATCTCCAAAGCCTTTGCCCCGGACATTCCACTTTTTCCTTATTTAAAACTCTCGCAATTTCCGACAAATTTTTTCCTTCCAATGCGAATGCAAAAACCCTTTTCACTGTCCCGGCAGATTCCGGATCTACTAATAATTTATGTCGGTTATCCGGATCTCTCACATAACCAAACGGTGGAATCGCACCCAAAAATAATCCTTTTTGGGAAAGATTCCTTTTCGTCTGTATTTCTTTTACTGATAATTCCTTACTATAGTAGTCATGTATGATATTTTTGAAAACGACATCCAGCCCAGGTACATCCCCCTGATTCTGTTTACTGTCATAACCATCATCTACGGATATAAAGCGGATTCCCAACAAAGGAAATATCTGTTCCAGATAATTTCCAACCTCCAGATAATTTCTTCCGAATCTTGAAAAGTCCTTTACAACAATGCAGCTGATTTGCTCCTCTCTGGCCAGCTTCATCATTTCCTGAAAGGCTGGACGATCCATATTCGTTCCTGTATATCCGTCATCAATAAATTCACGAATTTCCCCAGATGCTGTTTCCGGATGACACATTAAAAAATTCCTCAGATGAACTTTTTGATTTTGAATACTCACACTTGCGGTTTTCAATTCATCCAAATCTCTGTCTTCCACAGATAAACGAATATATAATGCAATGATCTTTTCCTTCATGCGCTGCAGCTCTCTTTTAATCTTTCATATAACATTCTCATCTCATCTTCAAATTGAAAAGTTATCTCAATTTTTGCATTTTCTGCCACAGTTATCTTTTTAACCAATACATCTATCAGCATTTTATTCAATTCCTCTGTTTTCAAAAAATTCTCATACACTGCAAAATAATCAGGATTGCCTAATAATTGCATTTTATATATTTCATACTTATCTGACAGTTCTTTTATTTTCTCCTGGGCTGCTTCTTTACAAGCTCTATATTCTGTCTGCTTCTTTATATAGTCTTCCATTTGTATTTTTCCTTCTGTCTTTTCCTTATATGTATCTGCTAAACGCCGGGTATACCATTCTACATTTTTTTGCGAATTCGCTATTTCCTTTTGTAATTGCTTTTGCTCTATCTCCGCTTTTTCTTTTCTTTTTCTATCCATATGACCATCTTCAATGGAAAACAAAAGTTCAATATAGAAATAGATTGCTTTTTTTAGTGCCTGGAATACTTTTTCCTCACTGATATATACAAATTTATAACAAGAACCGTCATTTTTTCTGGATTTTGAAGTTACATAATTATATGTAACCCTCTCATTTTTATAGACATTTCTTCCTCGATACATTTTTAGACCCTCGGCACTGAATATTTTATTTTTCAGAAGATCTTCTGTGGATGATACGTTCGTATATTTTTTTCTTTTTTCTCTGTTCGCTTCCAGTTCCTTCCTGCAGATTTTCTGTACTTTATCAAACAAAGAACGATCTATTAAAGCCTCATGGGTATTCGGAACAATCACATAATCCTCTTCTTTTTGCTTTTTTTGTGTATTCCTTCCCTCCGCAATACATTTCTGTTTTTTCCCCTGAACCATATCACCCGTATACATCTGATTGGCAAGAATGGTCTTAATGGTTGTCGCTTCCCAGGTCCGATGAGCGTATTTTTCATGATGGACTTTTCCCTTACGATACCAGTAAGTCATCGGAGCTATTTCCCGTTCCTCCTCTAAGATCTTTGCAATTTCCGTATTTGTCTTTTTCTGTTCTTTCAGCTGAAAAATCTTACGAATTACCGGCGCAGTTTCTTCATTAATTACCAGTTTATGTCCATCTTCAACTGATTTTTCATATCCATATGGAGGGATATTTCCAACAAATTCTCCTTTTAATCTTTGATTCTGTTTTACCGTAAAGATTTTTCTGGATATATCTTTTGCATATGCATCATTAATGATATTTTTTAGGGAAGCCATAAGATCACCCTCAGGGTGAAGACTGTCAAAGTGATCATTAACAGCAATAAAACGTACATTAAAAAAAGGAAATACTGTTCGAATATATTGCTCTGTTTCAATATGATTTCTTCCCAACCGAGATAAATCTTTCACAATTACACACCTGATGATCCCTGACTTGATATCCTGCATCATTTCGCCAAATGCTGCTCTTGAAAAGTTCGTACCGGAATATCCGTTATCGCAATATATTTTTACAATCTTCAAATCCGAATTTTTTCTGACATAATTCAAAATCACCTGCTCCTGATTATCTAATTTGTGGCTGTCACTCTTTTCATTTTCTTCCTTTGAGAGACGTATATATACAGCACACTGATACACCTCATCTCTCGAAACTGCTAGTTTTTCAACCGCCTGCTCTTGTTTTCTCTTCCTGCTTACCCTTGCCATATTTCATGTTCCCCCTTCATTTTTTGTATCAGATAACACATATCATCAAATTCATCCTGATAGGTAAAACAGATTTTTATTTTTTTCTTCGACACTACAGATATGTGAGATATAAGCATTACAAGAGTCTTTCTGTCCAGTTTTTGAATATTTCCGAATTCCCGGAAGAGTTCTATACATCGTTGATAACTACTTGTTTTATTTAAAACTTGCTGCTTCTTTCGATCCAATTCCTGAATTGATTTATGTAATCGTTCTTCGTTTGTTGAATAGATATTTCTCAAATCCAAATATTCATCCTGATCAACTATTCCCTCCAAATAATCACGATATAAAGATTCATTCAGATTCTGATAGCGTAATAATTCGTTTTTTGCAGATGCAACCAGCTCCGTCAATGCATCTGTCTCTCGTTTTAACAAGGGCATTTCATCCACATGTTTCAACAGCTTATCTATATCAAGCAGTGTCTGAATATGTTTTTGAATTGATGTGAGCACCGCTTGTTCAAGATCATCCTCCCGGATTACTACACCTTTACACTTTATCGTTCGTTTTCTGTCATAGCAGCCATAATACGTATATCGGGTATGATTTCTCACAACTGTCCTTCGTATCAATGTATCTCCACATTTTTCACATAGAACCAACCCTGAAAATAAATATACTTCTCCTTCTCCTGTTGAAATTCTGGTATCAATTCCTGCCAATTTTTGCACAATATCAAAATCTCTTTGAGAAATAATAGCCTCATGAGTATTTTTTACCCGAATCCATTTTTCCTGATCAATTACTACAGTTTTTTTTATTTTGTAGTTGGGTCTTGTACTCTTTCCCTGTACCATCGTTCCCAAATATATTTCATTCGTTAGGATTCTATTAATCGCATTGAATGACCAGGAAGCTTCTCCATTTCCATGAAATCCTGATGCAAAGTTTCTGCTGTCCGGAGAATGCCTTTTATAATCATACGGGCAAGGAATTCCTTCCTGATTCAATATATCCGCAATTACAGCATTACTCTTTCCTTCAATTCTCAACTGAAAAATTCGCCTGACCACTTTAGCTGCAGGCCAATCAATAGTAAGCTGGTTTTTATTATCTTCTGCCTTTTTATATCCATACGGTGCAAATGCTCCTACATAATCTCCAATTTGACGTTTGGCATTTAGGTTTGAACGAATTTTAACAGAGAGGTCTCTGCTATATGCATCGTTTACCAGATTTTTAAATGGCAAAATAATCTGATCTCCGGGCTGTCTTTTTTCTGCACTATCATAATTGTCATTAATCGCAATAAAACGCACACCTAATGCCGGAAAAATCTGTTCAATATATTTTCCGGTCTCAATATAATTTCTCCCAAATCTGGATAAGTCTTTTACAATAATACAGTCAATTTTCTTTTCGTGTATATCCGTTATCATTTTTTGAAATCCCGGACGTTCAAAATTGACCCCGCTATATCCATCATCGGAATATTCTTCTACAATATGAATTTCTGAATGTGATTTTTGGAAATTTCTGATAAGTTCTTTTTGATTTCTGATGCTGTCGCTTTCTGCTTTATCTCCATCATCCTGCGATAATCTTGTATAAGCCCCTGCGAAATAGCATTCTTTCTTTGAAGACTTCATAAGCCATCCTCCTTAACTTCCGAGAACAGCTTGTAAATATAAGATTTGTTATGATTTGTCCTGTTTTAATATTATCAAATCTTTTAATCTCTTTCAAGCTTCTTCTCAAAAAACTATCGTTTCAAAATAGCGCTCCATCTTGTCCTGAAGACTTTCTCCATCAGATTCAAAAGAAATCTCCACTTCCACATTACCTACTCGAAAGGCATACGGATTTCCTACTTTTTCTATAAAACTGTGAATTCTTTCCGCTTTGTTTAAAGAATTGTCTATCTCTACCTCTGACAAATCAACCAACTGTTCTTTTTCCATATGTGATTCTCTCCTGTATCTTTTCTTCCATAATATTCATACTGGTTTGTCCTATATTCATCCATGTCATAACAAAAGAATATAATAAAATGATTTATCACATTCTTTTATTGTGACATTTTATATGGCATCAGGCTGACTGTTTCCGTCAGCCTGAATTTTATTTGTCCCATCCCCTGCCATTCGGGAGTATACCGGGCTGGCTGGCACCATCATATCATCGCTGCTGTACCCTGTCTCACAACACGCTGATCCCGGGCGCTACACCGGGCCGACAGCTCTTCGCTGCCGGAAGTATCATTATCTTCCTCATTTCAAATCAATCTGCCACCTTTGATCCATGTGAAATGCCGCTAACATACCTTTGCTTCTTCTGCTACGATTCCTGGCGTTTATCCTTTCGGACAGGTATTTCATGGCGAAGCTGCTGGTTTCACATCACAATACTGTGTCTCAGAATATGTACCTGTGTATACTGGCTATTCAGTTTTCAATCGAATATTTGTCAGCCGATGAAAAAATACTTGTCCAAATACTCTTTCATCGGCTGATAACCTATCCCAAATAATTTTCACGTAAACTACTCTTTAAACTCAGCAATATATCATGTATCACTGAAAGTTCATAATCACTGCAGTCTTCCAGTTCTTTCATAATCTGACAGCTTTTTACATCTTTCCGCACCATATCATCGCACTGAATCAGCATTGCCGGAAGCACCTGCAATGCTTCCGCTATTTTCTCCAGTCCTTCTCTCCCAATATTTTTTCTTCCGGTTTCTACTTGGGAAATATATGAAGTAGAGAGATTTGCTGCTTCAGCCAACTCATCTTGTGTCATATTTCTTTTCTTACGGTAAAATTTTATTTTTTGGCAACTTTCCATCGTTTTTATCCTCTGGCATTTTTCTTTGTATATGAAAATTGTAATCATAAACCTGCAAATACGGAAGAAACTACAGGTCACACTTTTCTTTACTTTTTGTGCGAGTTTTTATACGCAAAAAAAGAACAGCTTTTACACTGTTCCCAATCCTAACACTTCTTTTACACTTTTCTACATTATTTTGCTCAACGATATCTTTTTACTCTCCAAGTGCTTTTAACAATTCATATAGCATTCGAGCAAAGGAGTCTACCTTTTCCTGCTGTTCCTCTCGAAGTTTTTTATATATAGCTTCAGATTCTGACAACATATATTGTGATTCATCCTGCAGAAAATAATTAACAGTAACGCCTAAAGATATAGCTAACCGGTGTAAAACATATACTGAACATCCTTTTTTTCCTGCCTCGACTTCATAAAGGAATTTCGCAGATATATCTGCACATTCTGCCAGGTATTCCCTTGTGTATTCTCTTTGTAAACGTAATTTTTTTATTCTTTTGCCAATTTGTATATTAAATTCATCATATGCATGTTCCATTTTTAGTACCCTTGTTTATCATACGAAATTTCTTCATTCTAAAAAACACGCTATAATTCCTGTAATACGTACTATAGCTTCATCAGTATTGTACTGATGAAACATCTACTTTCTATAAATTTGACTGAACAATCCTTTTTTCTCTTTCAACGCAAAAATGATTCCTCTTCTTCCTAATATATATACACCACCTTGTATCTTCAGTAAATATCCACCCGCATTCAGTCAAGAAAATCCATTTTGCCAACCAAAAATAGTATCCTCAGTCATAAATAAACCAGAGAGGATTCTATATGAAAAACTTTAAAACATTTCTGCAAACAAATTACCATTACACCGATTACCAAATAAAAGTTATGGACTATTGCATAAAAACCTGTCTTTCAGAAATCAGTAAATTTATTTTTATGGGAATTTTCTTCAGCTGTTTTTCTGCATTCCATTATTATCTCTATGCCACACTGATTTTATGGATCTTAAGATTCTGCAGTGGCGGGTTACATTGTAAAACTTACATTGGATGTTTACTTTTTTCTCTTACATATTTAATACTCTGCATCCTTTTGCTTCCACGATTCATCCTGTCAACCTTTTGGACACTGGTTCTCTTACTCATGTGTATTGTAACTGCATATTTTATAGCTCCGGTTCCGTCTATCTATCGGCAGCATATTACACCGATCCGCCGGAAACAATACCGAACATACCTGATTATTTTTTTATTTATACATTTTATTTTTACGTTCATTTTCCCTCAAAATCAATATCTTTCCGTTGGATTTTGGGTGATTATGATACATATGATTCAATTATCAATCGCATATGCAAAGGAGGTGTTATCGTGAAATCACTTTTAGAAGCTGTATGCAGTTTGTGCTTAGCTAGTTCTGCTATGATGCACTGGGAAGGCTGCAGTATCTTATTCTTTGGTGAATATCCATTCCCTGAAAAATAACTAAAAATACTCGGATAGAAGCACACACATGATGTTCTCTATCCGAGTATTTTTTATAGATCTATAATCATGACCAGACAATCTCGTTCTTCAAAATTAATTTTAAGAACTCTGGGTTCAAAATGATAACGCTGACCATACTCTGCAATTTTATGTAATCCTAACCCCTGATGCCCCTTTTTACTGCTATATCCCTCATCAAAGAGCCGCATAACATTTCCATATGTCATATCCTCTATCGTATTTGCTACTTGTACGGAAAAGGATTCTTCCTTCACTACACGTACATAAATCATTGGATTTTCTATTTTTTCCACCGCTTCGATCGCATTATCCAATAAAATCCCCAAAATCTCAATCATGACAAATTCCGGAATCCTGCACATTTCCAGTTCTACGCCAAGGGTGTATTTTATTCCAATCCCTTTCGCATCTGCCTCTAAAAATTTGCTATATAGAAATCCAGCTAACACAGGCCAATTGCTACTTAACAAACCATAAAATTTATTTTCATGTAACAAAGTTCCAACATATTTTTGTTGTTCTTCAACCAGTTCTTCATAGGTCTTTAACATATAATGCATTCCGACAATCGCCTGCAGATGATTATGGAATTCATGTTGTTTTTTCCGCATCGTGGCAATTAAGCTTGCAAAAGAATTGTCATACATTTTATGCATCTGCAACTCTCTTTCAACCTTAGCTTTATTTTCCTTCTCATTTTGCCAGCTATATACCAGAATACAGGTTAAACTTCCTACAAGCAACAACATCATAAACTGACCCACAGATGTTTCCATTTCTTTTTTATATTGAACAATCCCTTTTATTATTACCAAAAAAGAAATCAGAAATGCTGCAAACACCATAAAATTCTTCCTGATTACAAACTTATATAGACTGTGCAATTCTCTTCGGATAAGCAGCAAAATAATAAATGCTATTAAATTTATAACGATCGCACTTAATGAATCTGCCAAAGATTCCAAACGCAGTAAGGTAAGGATCAAAACTCCCACTAATTGTCCTACCCCTAAAACTATCACATAAATTAGATTTGCAATGGTAAAACTTTAATATTGATTTTAATTGAACATTACCTACCATTGCTCAAGAAACAGAAAAATATACTCTTCAATCCTCCAATTTCAAAAGCGTAAGCTACATACATTAAGCTACCTAAACTAACTCTTGTTATAGAACTATTTTTCAATCTGCGCTTTTGTATTATTCCAAAACCACCTTACATACTAATATTGAGTGTACAATTATTAGCTATACACCTTACATTTGTCTTCCGATATTTCTTTTTCTATTTTTATCATTGTTTCTTGACAATAATCCAAAATCCAGTTAGAATTTATTCTTAACCTTTCCTTCAAATATAATGCAGTTTCATTTACCCTTGTATATTGTTCTTTAGAAATTACCCCCTGTGCCAAAGCCATATCAAGCTCATCTCTATCATCTTCAACTATTTCACCTGAGTCTAATATAATTAAATCGAGAAACAAATCATTATAAAAACAAACCCCATCCTCATCTGTACCCTGACCATCAATCATATCAATATACCATAAAATTGTCTTTCTATTTTGATCCATATACATAGTTATAACATAGTTTTTATATTTAGGCACTATTACAAGCCACTGAAATCCATCATCCGCAACTACCGGTCGGCCATCCAAAAATCCCCACACCTGTTTTTCTTTTACCTTCTCAATATGTATTAAACCATATCGTTTCTCTTCGTCTTCTGATAAATAAACATTTTTTTTAACGATAGATCTATTCCATTCATCAAAAGTCATTCTTGTATGCTTAATTTTTAACTTATCCCCCATAAGCACCTCCAACAAAATTTTACACCAAATTATTTTCCATTCTTATACTCTCTGTATATTTTTATTGAAGATGTATAAGAAATCCTTATTTTAAGTTATTACGAGCTTTCTCTTCTTATAGCCACCTTCCTGTTCCCTCTTCACAGACCGCAACAAACCATCTCATGTCTGGCAAGATCTCCCACCTGCTACAGTAGAGTCCTAACTACCTTCGTTCTGTTTATCTGTAGTTGGATGCCGATTATGCTCACATGCAAGGTCTTTTCCCTACAGCGAAATTCTTACACAGCTACACTGGCTATATATTTTTCAATACTACTACAGTTACCTTCCCGCTTCTCGGCACCAACTGATAATGGACGCTTTAATTATCTGCGCTACAACTGATGGCTCCTGTCGGTGTATATCCGACATCATCTTCTCCAAATTATAAGTCACACCGTTCCTTGAAGACTAAAGAACTTCCAGTTAAAACAGGAGCTGCGCTTCTTGATATCAACC
>CAJLTE010000061.1 GCA_905209435.1 uncultured Blautia sp.
AGTGACAACACATGTGGAGACAGTTGTAAATCTGAAACGTAAATAAGCAGTTTTAGTCGAATCAGGCAAGGTCCTGTTTCAATTGAGAATAACTGTTTGAATAGAAAAAAATAGAACTGACTGTGGCTTATGGATTTCTTCCAATCTACAGTCAGTTTTTTTGCAAAACAGGGCGTTTCTGATGATTGGAAATGCCCTGTTTCGTGTATAGAGTATTATGCGGTTGGTGCCTCATAACGGATACCAACTTCACTCCATTGTATCCAGACAGAAGTTCTTGCTCCTTTATTAGAACTAAAAGTGTGGATTTCACATAGTGACCAGAGCTTGGTGTCGGGATCCTGCTGGCGTATTTTGATGCTATGTGATTCCTGCGATTCACTGTACATCAGATCATCAAGTACTGTTCGCGTAGATATGGTGGTGTTATTTAAAGTTTGTGATTCGACAGAACTTCCATTGTAAATGGTTATCCGTCGAATATCCGCAAGAACAGGTGCTGCAGTATTTTTGGCAGCTATGCTGATCCGGATAGAAGTAGAAGAGGTATTCTGATAAGTCAGGATCAGATTTTCAAGGGGAATATTAAGCGTACTGCCTGTTGCAGACAAATCTACATGATATTCATCAAGAGATTTAAACAGGTTTGGTGTTGTAATATCTTCTGTGGAAGTTCTGAAATTCAGTTTATAGCTGAGAGGCGTATCTTCGATAACTGTAATTGCGGGCGTTTCACCGGGATCCCCTTTTTCGCCTTGGATCCCCTGAATGCCCTGTTCTCCCTGAGGCCCAGTCTCGCCTTTTTCGCCCTGAGGCCCAGTTTCACCCTTATCTCCTTTGGGGCCCTGAATGCCCTGTTCTCCTTGAGGCCCAGTTTCACCTTTTTCACCTTGAGGCCCGATATCCCCTTTAGGTCCTTGTACTCCTTGTTCACCTTGAGGTCCGGGGCAGCCTTTATCTCCTTGAATACCCTGAGGTCCAAGTTCACCCTGGGGACCCTGCATTCCGACAGGACCCTGTTCACCGATAGGTCCGCGTTCTCCTTTTTCACCACGATCACCTTTTGGCCCAGGAGGCCCTACAGGTCCTGGATCACCCTGGGGTCCAATGGGCCCTTTATCTCCTTTAGGTCCAATAGGTCCCGGATTACTGAATGCCCTGAGGCCCAATATCTCCGGTATCTTCTTTAGGTCCGATATCACCCCGGACACCTTGTGGACCTCTTGGTCCCATAGGACCGGCTGCACCCCGGGGATCTACAGGTCCGGGACATCCGGGATCTCCCTTAATACCGCGAGGTCCCATAGGACCCTGCTCGCCTCTTGAACCCTGTTCACCACGAGGCCCTTCTGGTCCCATAGGTCCGGGCGGTCCCTGTATTGTAACGTAAGTGCCGCAGGCACCACAGCCACTGCAGCAATTTCTGGATTTATTATTTGGACAGTTCATAATAAAATTACCTGCATAAATCGAATTTACTTATATATTATGCAGAAATGCGGAGTATGACTAAAAGATACAGAGCTACTTTTAAGTGAGTATAACGGACAGATTTTGTTCCTGATATCAGCATATTTTTGTGGAAAAAAATGAGTCAATTAGATGTTAAGAATCTGTAATATAATGGGATTGACAATAGTATGATTTCGTACTATACTGCAATGGTACGAAATCATACTTTGAAAGGATAGAAAATATGCCAGATAAACTTCATGATAAAGTTCACAGAATAAACTGCCTGACCGAAGAGGTTGATTCTCTGTATCATCAGGCAGCATTGAGACTTGGGGTATCGGACAGTGTTCTGTTTGTTCTTTATATGCTTCACATCAATGGTGAAAAATGTCTCCTCTATGATACTTATAAAGAATCCGGCATCAGCAAGCAGACGATTAACTCCGCAGTGCGAAAACTGGAGAACGAGGGCATTGTATATCTCGAAAAGCATAACGGAAAATCTAAGATTGTATGCCTTACTGAGAAAGGGAAAAATTATGTTGGTCAGACTGCAGCGAAACTTGCAGAGGCAGAGTGTCAGGCATTTAGTGATTGGAGTGAGGAAGAAATTGATATGTATCTGCAGCTGATCATGAAACATGATACTTCATTGAGAAGACAGATTGAGAAATTATAAATATGGAGGAAAAAATGAGTCAGAAAATACAGCTTTCGGATCATTTCGGATACCGACGTCTGATCCGCTTTACGATTCCGTCGATTCTGATGATGATCTTTACATCAATTTATGGCGTAGTTGACGGTTTTTTCGTTTCAAACTTCGTTGGAAAAACGCCGTTTGCAGCAGTCAACTTCATTATGCCGTTTCTTATGGTGACCGGCGCTTTGGGATTTATGTTCGGAACCGGAGGCAGTGCCTATATCGCAAAGATTATGGGAGAGGGCAAGAAAGAAAAAGCGCAGAAAATCTTTTCACTTCTGATTACTGCTACATTCATCTGCGGTATTGTGGTTGCCGTTATTAGCATGATCTTTTTAAGACCGATCGCTATTTTCCTGGGTGCAGAAGGTGAGATGCTTGAAAACTGCGTATTATATGGAAGAATTCTTCTGGTAGCATTACCATTTCTGATGCTGCAGTATGCGTTTACCAGTCTGGCAGTCACAGCAGAGAAGCCAAAGCTTGGACTGATCCTGACAGTTACAGCAGGTGTGCTGAATATGACAGGCGATGCTCTTTTCATGGGCGTATTCAAATGGGGAATCGCCGGTGCAGCACTTGCATCTGCGATGGGGCAGATCGTAGGTGGAATTGTACCGCTGATCTATTTTTCCAGAAAGAACTCAAGTCTGTTGAGACTCTGCAGGCCGGAATGGGATGGCAGAGCACTTGTCAGAATCTGTATCAATGGTTCTTCAGAACTTATGAGCAATATTTCCATGTCCATCGTCGGTATGCTTTACAATACTCAGCTTATGAAATATGCAGGTGAAAATGGTGTTGCGGCATATGGTACGATTATGTATGTTAACTTTATTTTTGTGGCAATTTTTGTAGGATACGCAACAGGAGTAGCACCGGTAGTCAGCTATCATTATGGAGCTGGAAATACAAAAGAACTCAATGGTTTGCTGAAGAAGAGTATCTCACTGATCCTGGTCACATCAGTAGTCATGTTCACAGCAGCAAGACTTCTGGCCAAACCACTTGCGACAATCTATGTAGGATACGATGCAGAACTTTTGGAAATGACAGTACATGGATTCTACATTTACTCTATTTCCTTTATTTTTGCAGGAATGGCAATCTTCAGTTCTGCATTCTTTACAGCACTGAACGATGGCCTGACATCAGCGATTATCTCATTCCTGAGAACTCTGCTGTTTGAGAGTGCATCCGTTATGCTCCTGCCATTAATCTTGGGACTCAATGGAATCTGGTATTCTATTGTTGTAGCGGAATTTATGGCAGTAGTTGTTGGTATGATATTCCTTGTGGCGAAACGAAAGAGATATAGATACTGGTAGTAATGAAAGAGTATTTGGATTTTTTTATATAATCCGAGTACTCTTTTTGTATTCCGGGAGCTCTCCGGGCGGAAGTGTACTGCGTTGGAGAAGAATTATGTCGCTGAAGTGGCCCGTCGCAGGCGAGAATGCTGTCTGCAGGTTTCTTTTATATAAATATTATTATAGTTACTTGACAATGAACAAAAACAGAGTTATGTTTATAACAGTGTTACATAACACTGTTATGGAGGGCGAAAATGACAAAACCAGTAGAAGGAGTTTCAGAGAAAATCCTGGCATGTGCGAAAGAGGAATTTCTTGAAAAAGGATACTCAGATGCTTCTCTGCGTACCATTGCAGCGAAAGCAGATACAACAACAGGTTCTATTTATTCCAGATTTGGAGGAAAAGAGGGATTGTTCAGTGCGATCGTAAAGCCGGTGGCAGAAGAGTTTACTGATATCTTTCTGAAATACCAGCAGAATTTCCACAACATGGATGCTGACAAACAGGCAAATTCCCTGTCTGAATATAGTTCCTCCGGAATGATGGAGCTGTTGGAATATATGTATGAACATTTTGAGGAATTCCAGCTTCTTCTGGATGCTTCCTATGGAACAAAATTTCAGAACTTTGTAGAACATCTGGCAGAAATTGAGACAGAGTATACCTATAAATTTATGAATGCTTTGCAGGCTCAGGATGGAGATGCGAACAAGAGTACTCAGAAAGTTCCGGAAGAATTTATCCATATCATGACCCGGGCGCGCTTCGAAAGTTTTTTTGAAGTGATCCGACATAAGATGGAGAAGGAAGCGGCAGTTCAGTACATAGAATTGCAGGAGAAATTTCATTATAATGGATGGAAATCCATTCTGGACTTCGAATAACAAAATAAAAAAGACTGCTTATTTTGCAACAGAAAAGAAAGCAGTCTTTTCTTAAAAATACAGGTTAGTTAAAACTAATTGACTAATATTTCTCAATTAACAATCGCCTTGATAAACAGAATTTCAGATACAGATGTTATGTAATGATCGCAATTCAGAAAACAGAAACTTTTCTGAGAGAAAAAGAGAAGGGAGGAAAGTCATGAAGAAGCAAAATTCAATCTCACGACTTTTTGAGTATGCAGGAAACTTTCGTTATCTGACGATTGCATCCTGGGTGCTCTCAGTGATCAGTGCATGGATCGCGCTGGTTCCATTCTATTATATCTGGAGGATCATCAAAGCAATTCTGGAAGCAGCGCCGGACTACACTCAGGCACAGAATCTGTCTGCATACGGATGGAAAGCATTAGGCGCAGCATTGTTATCTATGATCATCTATGTAGCAGCCCTGATGTGCTCACATATTGCAGCATTTCGCGTACAGGCTGACATGCGTTCTAAGATGATGCATCACATCGTGACACTGCCAATGGGCGCGTTGGATAAAGATGGAAGTGGAAAGATCCGCAAGATCGTCAGTGAATCCAGTGCAGCCACAGAAACCTATCTGGCACACCAGTTACCGGATCAGGCAGGAGCCTATGCCACACCGGTAGGACTGCTGGTTTTGCTCCTGGTATTTGACTGGAGGCTTGGCCTCTTAAGCCTTGTCCCTGTAGTGCTTGCATTCCTTATCATGGGAAGCATGACCGGTAAGAAAATGGAAAAGAAAATGAAAGAATATCAGAACGCTCTGGAGGAAATGTCCAGCGAAGCGGTGGAATACGTTCGCGGTATCCCTGTTGTAAAGACATTCGGGCAGTCCGTTTTCTCATTCAAACGTTTTCAGGCTTCTATTAAGAACTATGAAAAATGGACCATTTCCTATACAAAAGACATGAGAATGCCGATGGTATTCTATACAACCATTATTAATGCAGTATTCTCGGTATTGATCGCTGCAGCATTTTTCTTTACACAAAGCGATGCATTTCTTCTGAACTTACTGTTTTACATTATCATCACACCAATCATTACGGTGACTTTGAACAAGATCATGTTTGCCAGTGAAAACAAGATGATTGTAGGCGATGCTCTTGAACGAGTTGACAGCATTCTGGATCGTCAGCCACTTCCGGAGGCCACTCAGAAAAAAGATCTCAGGGACAAATCGATAATCTTTGACAACGTGTCTTTCCGTTACGAAGGAGCTGCCAAAGATGCTGTTCATCAGATCACCCTTACGATCAAAGACGGTGAACATGTAGCATTCGTAGGTCCGTCCGGCGGTGGAAAAACAACACTTGCCAGTCTGGCAGCCCATTTCTTTGACACTACAGAAGGAACGGTCCGCATTGGTGGTGTGGATGTAAAAGACATCCCGTCCGCAGACCTGATGAATCTGGTATCTTTCGTATTCCAGGACAGTAAACTTCTCAAGATGTCAATTTTTGAAAACGTTCGAATGGGAAGAAAAGATGCCACAAGAGAAGAAGTTCTGCAGGCATTAAAAGATGCGCAGTGTCAGGACATTATCGACAAACTCCCGAATGGGATTGATACTGTGATCGGAAGCAAAGGAACCTATGTATCCGGCGGTGAAGCACAGCGGCTTTCCATTGCAAGAGCCATGCTGAAGAATGCTCCGATTCTGATCCTTGACGAGGCAACTGCCTTTGCGGATCCGGATAATGAAGCAAAAGTGCAGCAGGCTTTTTCCAGACTTTCTGAGGGAAAAACAGTGATTATGATCGCACACAGACTCTCCTCCGTAAGCGATGCAGACTGCATCTGTGTACTGAAAGACGGTCAGATCGCAGAGAACGGAACCCACGAGGCACTCCTTTCCCAGAAGGGAATCTATGCTCATATGTGGGAAGAATATAATAAATCTGTCTGCTGGAAGGTAGGTGTATGATATGACGTTTAAAGAGAAATTACAACATAAATATGCCCTTTCTGAGCAGGGCGCAAAGGATATGCTGAAAGGATTTGTTACAGTAACGATTTCTAATATTATCCTTATGCTGCCGGTGGGAATGCTCTATATGCTGGTTAAAAATTATATGAATCATATCCTTGAGGGAAAAGGAATCATGTTTGCAGTGGGATGCATCCTCTGTCTGCTCCTTATCGGAATTACTACATATATTCAGTATAACGCAACGTTTTTATCCACTTATGTAGAAAGCGGCGTACGCCGTATCAGTCTTGCAGAAAAGCTTCGCAAAATTCCACTGTCTTTCTTCGGAAAGAAAGATTTATCAGATCTGACAAGTACGATCATGGCAGACTGCGCCACACTGGAAACCGCATCCTCACACTGGATCCCGGAACTGTTTGGTGCCTGTATTTCCACAGCATTGGTTGCACTGAGCTTGTTCTTCTTTGACTGGAGAATGGCAATCGCAGCATTATGGGTACTGCCTGTTTCTTTCCTGATCGTAGCGTGCTCCGGCAATGTCCAGAGAAATCTTGGCAGACGCCAGATGGAACTGAAAATGGCATGTGCAGACGGCATCCAGGAGTGCCTGGAAACCGTCCGTGACCTGAAAGCCAACAATGCCCAGGAAGAGTACATGGCAGCACTGGACAAAAAAATCAAGGCAGTAGAGAAACACGCAGTTACCACAGAACTTGGAACCGCATTGTTTGTATCCGGCGCGCAGATGATCCTGAAATTTGGCATTGCAACTGTTGCCCTGACAGGAAGTATCTTCCTTGCAAAAGGCGAGATCGATGTTCTGACGTTCTTCCTGTTCCTGCTTCTGGTGTCCAGACTTTATGATCCTATGCAGATTTCCCTTCAGAACCTTGCGGCCATTATTTCCGCAGATGTACAGTGCAAACGTATGGATGAGATTTTATCTCATGACATCCAGACAGGAACAGATCAGCTCACAAACAAAGGATATGATATCGAATTCAACCATGTAGGATTTGCATATAATGACAGAGAAGATGTACTCAAAGATGTCACATTTACGGCAAAACAGGGAGAGGTAACCGCATTGATTGGCCCGTCCGGAGGCGGAAAGACAACAGTCTCCAGACTGGCATCACGTTTCTGGGATATCAGCAAAGGTCAGATTAAAGTCGGCGGTATGGATATTTCCCAAATTGATCCGGAAGCCCTTATGTCGCTATATTCAATTGTATTCCAGGATGTGACTTTGTTTAACAATTCCATTATGGAGAACATTCGAATCGGAAGACAAAATGCAACAGACGAAGAGGTCATCGCGGCAGCGAAACTGGCGCACTGCGACGAATTTGCAGAGAAACTCCCAAATGGATGGAATACTATGATCGGTGAAAACGGCTCCGGCCTTTCCGGCGGTGAACGCCAGCGAATCTCTATTGCCCGTGCCTTCCTGAAAGATGCCCCGATCATCCTTCTCGACGAAGCAACTGCATCCCTGGACGTAGACAACGAAACCCTCATTCAGGAATCCCTCTCCCGCCTGATCCAGGATAAGACAGTTATGATCATCGCTCACCGCATGCGTACAGTCGCAGAGGCAGATAAGATAGTAGTTCTCAAAGACGGCATAGTAGCAGAACAGGGCAGCCCGGCAGAACTGGAAAAACAGCATGGTATCTATCAGCATATGATGGAAACGCAGATGCAGGCAGCGGGATGGAAATTGTAAGTTTTATATTTTTCTAAAAGTGTAATTAATAAACAATGATCAATACTTAGAATATGGACATTCTCCACGAAGAGTAATCAGCATATTCTAAGAGTAATGTAGTACTATTGAGATAATGGCACGATGAGCATTCGGTATTACAATAAATGATGAGACACATGGATAGTCGGAATGACTGTCCGTGTGTCTCTTTTAGCGTCGGTGACTTTTCATGAAGTATTAAAAAAGTAAAACATATCTGTATCGCAGCGCTTGTTTTGTATAATTTCAAATATCCTGATACATATTTCTCTAACAATAATGAAATGGATAAATCCCTACTGAATGTAAGAAGATTGCCCATAAATATATTGTAGTAGTTAAAAAAATTGTCACATACAAATAACAGCATAAAAATCTCTTCTTTGCAGTACATCTGCAGGAGTCGTAGTAACTCTTAGGTTGCGAAAATTTGCGTTATGTCAGAAAAATTCACTGTCTGAGCGAAGCGAGTTTGAATTTTTCTGACATGCTTTTAGCAAATTTCCGGAACCTTAGTGTTACTAGACCCCGAAGCCGTACTGTAAAGAAGAGATTTTTATGCGTCCCTATTATAGTAGAACATTCCATCAAAAAAGAACAATAATAATTACAAATATACAATCAAACGTGTTATAATACCAATATCAATCCGAATAGAAGATTTTAACTCAAAATCCAAACACATATCAGGGAGGTTTATATTATGAAAAAAGTAAAATCAGCAGCAGCACTCTTATGCAGTGCGTGCCTGGTACTCTCCGGAACAGCAGTACCGACAATGGCAGATTCCATGAAAGTTGTTACACTGGGTGCGGATCTTTCCAGTGACCAGAAAAATACAATGATGAAATACTTCAATGTAAGCAGTGATCAGGTACAGATTCTCACAATTACAAATCAGGATGAAAGAGATCACTTAAGTGCTTACGTTCCGCTTGAACAGATCGGAACTAGAACAGTGAGCTGTGCATATGTGAAACCAACACAGTCCGGCGGAATCAAAGTTCGTACAGCCAATCTCAACTGGGTAACCTGCAACATGATCGCAACATCACTTTCCACATCCGGAGTTAAGAACTGTGAAGTAGTAGCTGCATGCCCGTTCGAAGTATCCGGTACAGGCGCTCTGACAGGAATCCAGATGGCATATGAGTCAGCTACAGGCGAACAGCTTGACAGTACTAAGAAAGAACTTGCCACAGAAGAAATGGTAGTAACAGGAAACCTTGCAGATGAGGTTGGTAAGAATGATGCTACAACTGTTATGAACAAATCTAAGATGCAGGTTATTAAAGATAACGTTCAGAATGCGGATGAAATCTATAATATCGTAGTAAATATAGCACAGGAAAATAACGTAAATCTTGATTCTGATCAGATTAACAAAATTGTAGACCTTCTGGAGCAGATCGCACAGCAGGGTTATAATTATGATGATGTAAAGGCAACTCTGGAGCAGGTAGATCAGAATACATCCGGTGACAGTAATGAGATTGGTGATATTGCAGATGAAGAAGATAATACTGTTAATGCCGGTGATACTTCAGATGAAGACGATATCTTAAACAATGTTGACAATAGTGCACTTGGCGGACAGGTTGTAGAGAGTTCCACAGAGAATCCATCTCTGGAACAGGAAACAGGTCTGATCGAGGATGATGAAGCAAATCAGACTGACGGAGATCTTCAGGAAACAGGTGCACCTGAGGAAACAGATGGCGAAGAAATAACGGATGACAGTACATTTGGCAATACAGACGAAGGAGATATGAATTCTGAATCTGATACAGAAGCAGTCGATAGTGAAACTGCAACAGATGAACTGGATACTTCTTCTTTGACAGAAGATCAGCTTACATTATTTAATAAGGCTGAGAACTTCTGTAAAGGAGAGTACGAGGGTGATGCAGACGCTCTTGCAACAGCCATGGATGATGAAACAGCAACAGCATCTGTAACCATGGACGCTGAGAATGGTGCAACACTTTCAAAAGAAGTTGAAAAAGCTTATCTGAAAGTCCTTACTGATGGAACTGATTCCTATCAGGCAGACGGAACAGAAATTTATATGAGCACAGAGCTCAATATGGTAGATAAATCCATGAAAGAGATTTTTGGTTTAAGTGAAGGCACACAGGCAAGTCCTGAACTCAGTGAACTTTCTGATGATGACAGACAGACTTTGTATAATGAAACAATGAAATTCTTCGAGAAACTTTACGGAGAGAGCACAGAGACATATAATACAGAGGATGCTGCAGATACTGAAGATTATGCTGAATAATCGTGACAGCCAGAGAAAGCAGTTTCTGATACGAAGAGCAGAAGAGACTGATATTCCCGGAATCATGTCTGTGATGAATGAAGCTCGAAATGACGAGAAACATCCGGACTGGTTTGTACCTGATAATGAGAGATATATCCGAAATCATTTAAACGGAAATGGTTATGTGATCGTAGCGGAGTCCACAGAGGGTGGGATTGCAGGTTTCTTCCTTATTAAATATCCTGAGAGTGAGGAAGATAATCTGGGAACTTATCTTGATTTTGACAGAGAACAGCTTACACATGTAGCAGTTATGGATTCGGCAGTTGTGGGTAGTATCTACAGAGGCAATGGCTTGCAGGGACGGATGCTGGAAGCAGCAGAGAGTTTACTGGATTTAGACAAATACTATTATCTGATGTGCACCATCCATCCGGATAATCAGTTCAGCAGAAATAACATGGAGAGTCATGGATATGAAGTGAAGAAATTGGCGCTTTGCTATGGCGGCCTGCCAAGGTGTATACTTCTGAAAAATCTGAGAAAATCTTAAAAAAATACTAAAAAGAAAAGAAAGTAATAAGAAACAGCCGGTGAAATTTCTGTGATTTCGCCGGCTGCTTTGTGTTATATGTAGAAAAAAGAAAATGAATGTGATAGAATGGGTGATTAGAAACAGAAATTTGGATACTGAGGAGGAATGAGAATGGGAATGGCAGTAGTAACCTTGAAGAAAGGTGAAGGACGACTTCTGAAATCCGGTGGAATGTGGATTTTTGATAATGAAATAGATACGATTATGGGCAGTTTTGAGAATGGAGACATGGTACTTGTTCATGATTTTGATGGATATCCGATGGGAAGAGGATTTATTAATACAAATTCCAAGATTACAGTACGACTGATGACCCGGGACGAGAATGTTGAGATTAATGAGGAACTTCTGGAGAAACGTGTTCGTGATGCATGGGAATATCGTAAGAAAGTAGTGGATACAAGCAGTTGCCGTCTGATCTTCGCAGAGGCAGATTTTCTTCCGGGACTTGTAGTAGATAAGTTTTCAGATGTCCTGGTAGTACAGTCCCTGGCACTGGGAATTGATCGTTTTAAGGAAATAATTGTAGATCTGATTAAGAAAGTACTTGCAGAGGATGGCATTACAATTCGCGGTGTTTATGAGAGAAGTGATGTTAAAGTCCGAAAACAGGAGGGAATGGAACTGGTCAAAGGTTTTATTGGACCGGAATTTCCGACTCTTGTGCAGATTGAAGAGAATGGTGTGAAATACGAAGTAGATGTAAAAGATGGACAGAAGACGGGGTTCTTCCTTGATCAGAAATATAATAGACTTGCGATCCAGAAGCTCTGCAAGGGTGCAAAAGTTCTGGACTGCTTTACACATACAGGTTCCTTTGCACTGAATGCAGGAATTGCAGGTGCTGCCAGTGTGACGGGTGTGGATGCATCTCAGCTTGCAGTAGACCAGGCAACTGCCAATGCTGCATTAAATGGCTTATCTGATAAGGTGAAATTCATCTGTGAGGATGTTTTTGAACTGCTTCCAGAACTGGAACAGAAAGGTGAGAAATTCGATGTTGTAATTCTGGACCCTCCGGCATTTACTAAGTCAAGAAATTCCATTAAGAATGCGGTAAAAGGTTACAGAGAAATCAATCTTCGTGCGATGAAACTAGTTAAGGATGGTGGTTTTCTGGCAACTTGTTCCTGTTCCCATTTCATGGATTATGAATTGTTTACCAGAACTATCGGACAGGCAGCGAAGAATGTACATAAGAGACTGCGCCAGGTGGAATACAGAACCCAGGCACCGGATCATCCGATCCTGTGGGCAGCAGATGAGTCTTATTATTTAAAATTCTACATTTTCCAGGTATGTAATGACAGATAGAAACTCAGCAGGTTATAAGGTGGACAATTATCTGCCGGAGTATATCATAAAAATATCAGATAAAAGAAAGAGAGGATACTATCATGAGTTTTAAAGAAGTAAAACCAGAAGAACTGACAATGAATCCATTTACTAAGATTGGCAAAGAATGGCTTCTGATTACAGCAGGAAATGAGGAAAAATGCAACACTATGACAGCCAGCTGGGGCGCAATGGGCGTTATGTGGGGAAAGAATGCAGTAACTGTTTATATTCGTCCACAGAGATATACGAAAGAATTTGTAGACAGAGAGGATATTTTCACAATCTCTGTTCTTGGAAGTGATTATCGTAAGGCATTAAATTACTGCGGTACAGTTTCAGGAAAGGGTGCAGATAAAATTAAAGATGCAGGTCTGACACCATATTTCACAGATGGAACAGCAGGAATCGAAGAAGCAGATATGATCATGGTATGCAAGAAGATGTATCATGATGAAATTAAGCCGGCATGTTTTGATGCACCGGAAAATGACAGTAAATGGTATCCTGAAAAAGATTACCACACCATGTATATTGCAGAGGTTCTGAAAGTTTTTGTAAGAGAATAGATAAAACATGCATTTTACTTTCTGGACATATTATATACATGAAAATGGCACACAGAACAGTAAAATAAGACGACTGTTCATAGTATGAGCAGTAAAAGAGGTAATTTATGAGAGATAAATTAAACAAATTTATGCAGGGACGCTATGGGGTAGATCAGTTTTCAAGGTTTATTCTGGGAGTAGCACTTTTTATTATTGTAGTAGGTTCTTTTGTGAGAAGAAATGCTGCTGGAAGTATTTTGGATACAATAGGTTTAATCCTTATTATTTATACCTATTTCAGAATTCTGTCCAGAAATGTTTCTGCCCGTTATGCGGAAAATCAGAAATATTTAGGGTATACGCAGAAAATTCGTATGCAGTTCAGCAGAGAAAAGAATATGATGGCGCAGAGAAAGACTCATCATATCTACACTTGTCCGGGCTGCGGGCAGAAAATCCGCATTCCGAGAGGAAAGGGACAGAAAGTAGAAATCGAATGCCCGAAGTGTCATGAGAAATTTATAAAAAGACGTTAGTGCAGCGAAAATTATAAAACGGAGGAATTATGTTTGGATATGTAGTATTAAATAAGCCAGAGATAAAGTTCAAGGATTTTGACTTATATCGGTCCTTTTACTGCGGTCTGTGCAGAGAACTGAAAGAAAAGTATGGAATATCCGGACAGATTTCTCTGACCTATGATATGACTTTTGTTGTAATCCTGCTGAGTGCACTTTATGAGCCGGATACAAAAAAAGATTCGACCAGATGTATTATTCATCCGGTTCGTAAACAACCGGTCCGGAGAAATGAAGTTACAGAATATGCAGCAGATATGAACGTACTTCTTACCTATTATAAATGCAGAGATGATTGGGAAGATGAGAAGAAAGTTACTGCCCTTGGATATTCAAAGGTTTTGCATGGAAAAGTACGAGAGCTGAATCAGAAATATCCAGGGAAAGCGCAGCGAATACAGCAGCTTCTCAGAGAACTTTCTGAAATGGAGAAAGCAGGTGAACGTGACATTGACAAAATGTCCGGCTGTTTTGGCAAAATCATGGAAGAAATCTTTGCATGGAAACAGGATGTATGGGAGAAGACCTTGCGGAGAATGGGGTTCTTTCTTGGTAAATTTATTTATCTTCTGGATGCATACGACGATGTGGAAGAGGACATAAAAAACAATAATTACAATCCTTTTTCAGAACAATATATAATGGAAGCATTCGATGAGCAGGTACGTCAGCTTCTGATCATGATGATGGCACAGACCTGCAGGGAGTTTGAGAAACTTCCTATTATAGAATATACAGATATTTTGAGAAATATTCTTTACTCTGGCGTGTGGGTACGTTTTGAGATGATCCATAAGCAGAGAGAAGAATCAGGGGAGAAGAAAGAATGATCGATCCGTACAGTATACTGGGGATTTCCAGAGAAGCATCTGATGATGAAGTAAAGAAAGCATACCGCAAATTAAGCAGAAAATATCATCCGGATGCCAATATTGACAATCCGAATAAAGAGCAGGCTGAGGAGAAATTTAAACAGGTTCAGCAGGCTTATGAACAGATCATGAAAGAAAGAGAACAGGGAACAGGCTATAATTATGGCGGTAATAGTTACGGTGGATTTGGCGGATTTTCCGGTCAGTCGGATTCCGGTTATCAAGATGAAGAGTCCATGCGCAGACAGGCAGCAGCCAACTATATACAGAGCGGACATTACCGCGAAGCTATGAATGTTTTGCGATCATTGCAGCAGAGAAACGGACAGTGGTATTATTTATCATCTATGGCAAATATGGGACTTGGAAATAATGTAAATGCTTTGAATGATATTAAAGAAGCAGTTCGGCTGGAGCCTGATAATGCTCAGTACAGAATGCTGCAGCAGCAGATGGAAGGCGGCGGAACATGGTATCAGGAAATGCAGAATCCATTTGGCGGAATGCCGACAGGCGGAGATGACTACTGCATGAAGCTGTGCCTTGCCAATCTGGCCTGCAGTTTATGCTGCCCGGGCGGCGGTGTTTTCTGTTGCTAGAACTCCGGGACATCGTTCTTGAAATAATTACACCATTTTAGTGTCTGATCGGTCAAAAAAATTTAAGTTGGTGATTGACAACTAAAAGTGAAAATATTACTATATTAAAGTGGTGACATAATAAAGGATACAGGAGGAAATCAATAATGAGTATTCGTGTTGGTATTTTAGGCTACGGCAATCTTGGTCGTGGTGTAGAGTGTGCAATTAAACATAATCCGGATATGGAGCTTGTGGCAGTATTTACACGCCGTGCTCCGGAAACAGTTAAGATTCTTACAGAGACAGCTACCGTGTATTCTGTAAACGATGCTGAAAAAATGAAAGACAAAATTGATGTTATGATCATCTGCGGAGGAAGTGCAACAGATCTTCCGAAACAGACACCTGAATATGCAAAGATGTTCAATGTAATTGACAGCTTTGATACACATGCAAGAATTCCAGAGCATTTTGAAGCAGTAGATGCTGCTGCAAAAGAGGGCGGACATATCGGTATTATTTCCGTAGGCTGGGATCCGGGAATGTTCTCACTGAACCGCCTCTATGCAAATGCAATCCTCACAAATGGTAAGGACTACACATTCTGGGGCAAAGGTGTAAGTCAGGGACATTCAGATGCAGTTCGCCGTATCAAGGGTGTTAAAGATGCAAAACAGTATACAATCCCTGTTGAATCAGCTCTGGAAGCTGTAAGAAATGGAGAGAATCCGGATCTTACAACAAGACAGAAACATACAAGAGAGTGTTTCGTAGTAGCAGAAGAAGGTGCAGATCTTGCACAGATCGAAAACGATATTAAGACTATGCCGAACTACTTCTCAGACTATGATACAACCGTACATTTCATTTCTGAAGAAGAATTAAAACGTGATCACAGTGGCATTCCGCATGGTGGATTCGTAATCCGTTCAGGAAAAACGGGCTGGAATGATGAGAATAATCATGTGATCGAATATAGCCTGAAACTGGATTCTAACCCAGAGTTTACTTCTTCTGTACTTGTTGCATATGCAAGAGCTGCATACCGCATGAGCAAAGAAGGACAGACTGGTGCGAAGACAGTATTTGATGTAGCACCTGCTTATCTGTGTGCTGCTGACGGGGCAGAATTAAGAAAACATCTGCTGTAGTTTTTATTACAACAGGAGGTTTGCCGAGTAGGAAAATAATATTATCAATATTATTAAAAATGGAAAGAAGAGACAGAGTTTTTGTGGACTTTGTCTCTTTTTGTTAGGTGGAAACAGGAAAATTTAGTAAATGTTTAACATATTTTTACTTCTATGTTGACTGGATATTGAAAGTGTAATATAATAGGGTCATAGAAACGTAACAACATTGTAAAAAACTATGTTAAATTTCAAAGCGTATCTGAGAAGTATGCGGGGTATCTGCAGATATTTTTTACGGTACTTTTCAGACACGCTTTGATAATGAAAAAAAGAAAAGGAAGGTATGTATGCAAAACGTAAACAAGAAGTTTAGAATCTGGGGAGTACTTCTGTTGCTGCTGTTATTTGCGGTAGGATTTTCTACACATCTGACTGCCGAGAAAGTACAGGCAGCGACGAAAACCGGTTTTGTAACTATCAACGGAAAATCATACTACATAGATAAAGATGGTTCAAAGCATAAAGGATGGCTGGAGCTGAACGGCTGGAAATATTATTTTAACAAAAATACAGGAGTTCAGGTAAAAGGCTGGGTAACTAACAGCAAGGGACGAAAGAGATACTTCAGCAAGAATGCTGGTGTGATGATGACCGGTTGGCTTACAGATACTAAGAATCAGAAGAGATATTTCAGTCCAACTACAGGTTTCATGCAGACCAGGTGGATGACACAGAATGGCAAACGGTATTATTTTTACAGCAAGAACGGTGTAGCTGCCTGCAAGACATTCCTTACAGACAGTAAATCTAATACAAGATATTTTACAAGCGCATGCTATATGCTTACCGGCTGGACGAAGAATTCCAAGAACGAGTACAGATATTTCGAAACTAAAAACGGAATTATGGCAAAAGGGTTCCAGACATTAGATGGTAAGAAATACTATTTCAATACGAAAAATGGTAAAATGGCTGTAGGCTGGACTACCATTAACAGTAATAAGTATTATTTCGATAAAGAAACAGGTGTGATGGCTACCGGAGATGTGACTATTGATGGTACAAAATATCACTTTAATTCTAACGGAATTCTGAGTAACACTACAAATCCTACAGGAACAAAGACAATTAAGAATTATCTTGCAGGTGCTTTACAGCCTGTTGGACAGGCTCTGTATGTATGGGGCGGCGGTTGGAACGATTCCACAAGAAAGGGAGTAAGTCCGACCATGACCAGTTTCTATAACAGTCAGAGCAGCAGCTATGATTACAATAATTACAGAGATCTCAGTACTGCAAACCGTGCGAAGGGTTTTGATTGTTCCGGTTTTGTGGGCTGGGCAGCATATCAGGTAATGCAGAGCAAGTCTGGTGTTGGAAGTGGATACACTGTTGTTTCAGGCGAAATTGGTTCTTATTATAAATCTATGGGATGGGGAAGCATTCTCACTCAGGCAAATTTAGCAAGTGATAACTGGAAAGTATATCCTGGTGATGTTGGCTATGACAGTGGACATACATGGATCATTCTTGGCCAGTGTAAAGATAAGAGTGCAGTAATTGTTCATTCTACACCAAATGCCGGTGTTCAGATTGCAGGTACACCTACTCCTGACGGTTCATACTCAAGTCAGGCAATCACATTGGCTCAGAAATATATGTCCAGATATCCTGGATATACTAAATATGCTTATCATACTTCATCTGGTAATTATATCAGAAGAGGTAACTATCTGAGATGGAACAGAAATACACTTGCAGATCCGGATGGTTATATGAATATGACAGCAGACCAGATTCTTGCAGATCTGTTCAAATAAGAACAAAATAATTGAGAAACCGGGAAGCAGCTTTCTATATGAAAGCTGCTTCTTTTATGTTATCCGGTCAAAAATATTTATTCTCATTCTGCAGCAAAGCAGATAAGATCATTCGCCTTGATATGTGGCTCTACACCGAATAATTGCTTTGCAGTTTAGCAGAAGGAATTTGTTCTCCTGATAAAGGAGGTCCCCACCTACTGCTTATTGCTTTTCGCAATTGAAGCAGAGACATTCTTGGTTCGGTTAAATAAGGATATCGGGTTGAGTAAATATATATTACAGAAGTACAATTGGAAATGTTCCAATTGTACATAGAAAAGCAAAGAATAACGAAACCGTTACTAAATGTTACAGAAATATAAAATTTATTGTAAATAACCCTTGCGTTTCTGGATGCAATATGTTAATATGTATAAGAATTAACTTGAATATTACAGAAATATTACGAAATAGAAAGAAAATGTTACGAGGGTGAGAATTCATGAAGAAAAGAATTGTATGTCTTACATTAGCACTCCTGATGAGCGCAACACAGGTTGTTAGTGTAAGCGCTTCAAGAGAGGATGAATTGAGAGAAGAGCAGGCGATCACAAGTCAGCAGCTGGATGCGACATATTCCAGAATGGATGAGCTTGCATATGCGAAATCACAGCTTGAGAATGAGATTTCCGAACTGGATTCCAATCTTGTAAGTGTTATGGTTTCTATTGATACTCTTAAGGGAGATATCGATAACAAAGAAGTAGATATTATCAGAACTAAACAGGATCTGGCAAAAGCTCAGAAAGCAAGAGATAAACAGTACGAGAACATGAAACTGCGTATCCAGGCTTTATATGAGCAGGGCGGCGATACCGCCTGGTTCCAGATGATGCTTAACTCTGATGATTTAAGCGAACTTCTTACACGTGCTGAGAATACACAGCAGATGTATGAACAGGACAGAAAGAACCTTGATAAATATGTTAACACAATTAATGAAGTAAATAACCTTAAGACTCAGTATGAATCTGATAAAGCAGAACTGGAAGAGATGAAAGCTTCTTATGAAGAGCAGTCTTATAACCTTCAGTGTCAGATTGATGAGAAAAAAGCTGCTTCAGCAGACTATGAGAATGAAATTGCTTATGCACAGCAGCAGGCTACAGAATATGCAAATCTGTTAGCAGAGCAGACAGCAGAGATCCAGAGACTGGAAGCAGAGAGAATCGCTGCAGAAGAAGAGGCAAGACGTCAGGCAGAGGAAGAAGCTGCAAGACAGGCGGCAGAAGAAGCAGCAGCGGAAGAGGCAGCAGCGAATGCACAGAAGGATGAAGAATCCGATTCAGAAGATGTAGAGTATGATGAAGATGGCAATGCAGTTGACAATACAGATGATTCCGAATCAGAAGATGATGAAGAATCCGACGAGAATGGCGATGACGATACTTCATCAGATGATGTAGAATATGACGAATATGGTAATGTGATTGATTCCGATAATACAGTATCCGCTGATGATTATGAGAATGAACAGTCATCAAGTTCAGACAGTTCTTCTTATTCAGGATCAGGATCCTCTGTAGTTGATTACGCAACACAGTTTGTTGGTAACCCATATGTATGGGGCGGCACAAGTCTTACAAACGGTGCTGACTGTTCTGGATTTGTACAGAGTGTATATGCAAACTTCGGAATAAGTCTTCCGAGAACATCATATGAACAGCAGTATGCAGGTACAGAAGTTTCTTATGCAGATGCACAGCCAGGTGATTTGATTTGTTACGGCGGACATGTTGCTATCTACATGGGCAATGGACGTATTGTTCACGCATCTAATTCAGTAGACGGTATCAAAATCAGTGATAACGCAGCATACAGAACAATTGTATCTGTAAGAAGACTGGTATAGTAGCCAAATGATAAATGTCAGAGGATATCGGCCAATGGCCGGTATCCTTTTTTGGTCCATGTGCAGGGAGATGAGCAAGTAGCGAAGCGGATTGCGAATATCCGCTTGACTTGAAACAGAAGATTTACTTGATCAGGCAAAATATTAGACAGTAAAACTTTGACAAATAGTTGACATTTTAATAAGAAGGTGTTATTATACAGACAGTATAATTCCATATGGAACATATTAAGTGCTGATACCGTGAGAAAACGGTACAGAAAGAGGGAATCAGGTGAGAAACCTGAGCGATCCGGTCACTGTAACAGA
>CAJLTE010000062.1 GCA_905209435.1 uncultured Blautia sp.
TTTCTGATAAACTGCGGAGCAGTTATTTGGTGTAGAGCCACGTAGCGAAGCGGATGATTTTATCCGCTTGACAACTTTTTATGAGTAAATAAAAAACCATCATATGTACAGCCAATAGAATGGAAGTTACATATGATGGTTTTATAAATACCTAACTGGATCAGGAAATATTTGAACCGGATCAATTGGTTAAATATTACAGATCAACGCTGATATGCTGTTCTTTAATATTGTGACGTTTGGCATATCCGGTAAGGATCAGAGTCAGTGCACCGTCACCGGTTACATTACATGCAGTTCCAAAGCTGTCCTGCAGCGCAAAGATGGTAAGCATCAGGGCTGTGCCGGAATCACCGAATTTCAGGATACCTGTAATGATACCGAGAGATGCCATAACAGTTCCGCCGGGTACGCCGGGAGCTCCAATTGCGAAGACGCCAAGCAGAACACAGAACAGAACGATAGTTCCAGGTGCAGGTACTGCGCCGTAAAGAATTTTTGAAATAGTCATGCAGAAGAAGACTTCTGTAAGCACGGATCCGCAAAGATGAATATTGGCAAATAGCGGAATGCCAAAATCTACCATATCTTTTCTGAGTGGTTTTGCCTTGCGTGCGCACTGAAGTGCAACTGCGAGTGTAGCTGCAGAGGACATGGTACCTACAGCAGTAAGATATGCCGGACCGTAATGTTTTACAACTTCGATAGGGTTCTCTTTTGAGTAAATACCTGCAAGTACATACAGAAGAGCCATCCAGATAAAATGTCCTACAAGGACGATTGCTATTACCTGCAGGAATACAGGAAGCTGTCTGGTGATAGTTCCTTCGTATGCCAGTGAACAGAAGGTCAGTCCGATGAAGAACGGAAGAACCGGGATGATTACTCTGGATACGATAGCCAGCACGATTTTCTGGAACTCATCAAGTAAAGATGAAACAAGATTAGCTTTTGTCCAGGTAGCTGCCAGACCAAGCATAATGGATAATACAAGTGCACTCATAACAGGCATAATCTGTGGAATGGAGAGCTCAAAGATTACATCCGGCAGAGTTTTGAGATTATCTGCAGTGGAACTGATAGATAAATGCGGAATCAGTGCGTATCCGGATACTGCAGAAAATAAAGCAGCTCCCAGTGAGGAAGCATAAGCGATACAGACCGCAACTCCCAACATTCTGGAAGCATTATTTCCCAGTTTTGTAATGGATGGTGCGATAAAACCGATAATGATCAGCGGAACACAGAAGTTGATCAGCTGACCAAGAATGTACTTCAGTGTTACAACCACATTCAGTACGGCTGCTGTAATGGCGGATTCATCTGTCGTATTCAGAAGAAGTCCGATACAGATGCCAAGTGCCACGCCGACAAGTAGTTTGAATGGCAGGCTGTGTAGAAAATTGTTTTTTTTCATGATATTTCCCCCTTTTCCCTCAATTATAATATATTTTTAGGGAAATCACAATCAGTTATTCGTAAGACAGGAGAGGCTATGTACAAAAAAATTTATCAGATATTAGAAGAAACAGGAAAAGTGAAAACAGCGATGGTTTTAAATGGTAGCTATAAAGGTAGAAAATGCCTGATAAAAGAGGACCATTGTACAGCTTTTGACGGAGGAATGGCAGAAGAGTTCTGGAAAAAATATGAGGAACAGCTGGTATCCTGTCAGGATACAAAAGTACTCCATATTGATGAGACAGATTTTTTTGTAGAGATTTATGTAAAAAATCCTCAGCTGATCATTCTTGGAGGAGGCCATGTGTCTCAGCCTGTAGCAAAAATCGGCAAGATGTTGGGATTTCATGTAACAGTTATGGATGACAGGGAGGAATTTGTCACGGTAGAGCGTTTTCCTGATGCAGACCGTCTGATTAAAGGAACATTTGAAGAAATTTCTGAGAAGATTCCCGCATATGAAAATGCTTATTACGTAATCGTGACCAGGGGACATCTGGGAGACAGTACCTGTGCCAGACAGATTATGAAACGTCCTTATGTATATCTGGGAATGATCGGCAGCAGAAACAAGGTAAGGCTGACCAGAGAGAAACTTCTGGGCGAAGGATTCAGTGAAGATCAGCTCAATACGATTCATGCACCTATTGGTCTGCCTATCGGCGGACAGATGCCTGCAGAGATTGCGGTAAGTATCACTGCAGAAATCGTTCAGGAAAAGAATAAATATAATGTTTCTTATGTAGATGATGCAGTAGAAACGGCTGTCCGGGAGAAAGGTGAGGGAGTCATGATAACCATTATTTCCAAAAGAGGGTCTTCTCCAAGAGGAACAGGAAGTAAGATGTTTCTGGACAGAGAGGGCAGATCATATGGAAGTATCGGTGGCGGAAATGTAGAATTCCAGGCATTGAAATATGCACCAAATGCGCATCACTGCGAAGTGAAAACATATAATCTGTCCAATCAGGGAGGGGCAAACCTTGGCATGATCTGCGGCGGAGAGGTGGAAGTCCTTTATGAAGTGCTTTAACCAAAGAGTGAGCAGCAACATTGAACTTGCATATTGCAGAAGAATCGTGTATATTAGTACATAAAGTGACGTAGAAAATACGGAGGGACAGTATCCGTGTTTGATAAAGGAGGATTCTACTTATGAAAAAAACATTATGGCTGGTTCTCGTTCTGGGGCTTGCATTTGCCGCTCAGGGATGTGGATTTGACCCGACTATTGATTCCAGCGTTATGATCGTAAAAGTAACACCAACACCGGAAGTAACACCGACTCCAGAGACAGCGGCAACTCCAACATCGGAAGCAACACCGACTCCTGCAACAGAGCAGACGGCCAGCGGAATTAATGTAGAGGTAAAAACAGGTACTTATTATGCAGCATCAGAGCTGAATCTTCGTTCTGACGCAAGTGCAGATGCAGACCTGGTTGCAAGTGTGGCATCCGGAACTCAGCTGAACAGCACGGGTGTATGTGACAACGGATGGATTCGTGTAGACTATAATGGACAGACCTGCTATGCAAGCGGAGATTTTGTGACAACAACGGCGCCTGCAGGAGATGCGGCTGTTGCGGATACGTCTGCAGATGCGGAGACTGATACAACTTCGGATACATCATACGATGATACTTCTTATGATGAGAGTGCTCAGTAATTCATCGCACAGAATGGGATGCCGATGTAAAACCAGAAAAAGATATATAAGAAAACAGTAAAGATAAAAAATAAAAGCTGCAGGAAACATTGAGTTCACTGCAGCTTTTGCTTTATGTGTCCGTTTACTGTGGATAAATAAGTCTGTCAGGTTTGATATCATAAAGAACTTCATCCAGGAATTTCTTGGCCAGATATTTAGCCATCGGCAGGTTCATATCCAGATAATTGCCGCAGTCCTTAGCGGATGCTCCCGGAACTTCTCCTTCAAAATCACGGATAAATTCAAATGTTTCAATCATAAGCGGAACAATATCTTTGGATTCATAATCTCCGTTTAAGAGAAGGTAATTACCTGTACGGCAGCCCATTGGGCCCCAGTAGATCATTTTAGGTCCGAATTCTTTATGATTTCTGAGAAAAGTAGCTGCCAGATGCTCAATAGTGTGAAGCTCTGCAGTGTTCATGACTGGTTCCTCGTTAGGAGAAGTCATGCGGATATCAAAAGTAGTGACTATAGTGCCGCCTACCGGATCTTTACGGGAGACATAGACACCTGGCTGTAATTTGATATGGTCAATGGTAAAACTTGTTATTTTTTCCATTTTGGATTCCTCACTTTCGTTTAGATAATTGGTATATAGTCAGACAGTTTTGACTGAACTGATTTCTGAAGAATATTTTAACAGGCAATCAATCGGAAGTAAATACAGTAACGGGCAACAATCTGAACATTTTGTGAAAAGAGTTGTTTTTTTTTATAGATAAGTTATAATCAAATAAGATTGTGTTCTGAGAATATTACAGGTTTATTGTGAAATAGACTTGGAACCGGATAAAAGGAGGATATATAAAATGAAGGCGAAAAGAGTAGAAATAACTGCCAGTATTCTGACTTTAGCTCTGACAGTTGCGATGAGTGGTTGCAGTGTCAGCATAAACCTTAATAATAAGAAAAAAGAAGCTACGGAGAGTATGGAAACCACAGAGAAAAAAGAAGAGACAACAGATTCTGCAGATGACACAAAAGTAGCAACTCAGGAAGAAGCAGAAGCAGCAGGATTCTCTGACGGTACGGATGCGTCAGACAGCAAAACAGTGGATTTAAAGGATGACAGCACAGATGTGCTCCTGGATACATCTGAAGAACTGACAGGTACTCATCATGCAGAGATTATAGTAAAAGATTACGGTACCATTGATGTAGAACTGGATGCAGATACAGCACCGATCACAGTAACAAACTTTGTAAAACTTGCACAGGAGGGGTTCTATGATGGTCTGACATTTCACCGCATTATGGATGGATTTATGATTCAGGGCGGTGACCCGAATGGAAATGGAACAGGTGGATCTGATGAAAATATCAAAGGAGAGTTCAGCAATAATGGAGTAGAGAATGATATTTCTCATACAAGAGGAACCATTTCTATGGCACGTGCCAATGATCCGGACAGCGGAAGCTCACAGTTCTTTATCGTACAGAGCGACAGCACATTTCTTGACGGTGATTATGCGGGATTTGGTCATGTAACATCTGGTATGGATATTGTAGACAAGATCTGCAAAGATGCTAAACCAACAGATAACAATGGAACTATTCCTGCAGATGAGCAGCCGGTGATCGAAACTGTTAAAATTACAGACTAAGCAGAATATCAGAAAATTATGATAAAAACAGCGCGAAAGATTTTGTATATATCTTTTGCGCTGTTTTTATATCAGTAGAAATTGCTTCGTAGAAGTATCCTTTCCTGTGAACTGCAAATTAATTTTTGATGATAAGAACCGGGATTGGCGGATGATTTGGACGATTATAATAATCGCTTTTGATGACCAGATAATTATGTGGATTTAGTTCTTTCAGCCATGCAAGGATCTGATCACGTTCTTCAAATCCTGAATCTCCGCCACTATAAATACACAGAGAGATCATGCCGCCTTTTTTCAGTAGTGACAGGGCCTGAGTCAGCGCCTGGATACTGGTCTCACCTTTGGTAGCCAGTGCGTGATCTCCTCCCGGCAGATAACCGAAATTAAAGACAATACAGCTTATACTGTCCGGTTCTGCATATTTTGACATGTTCGTGTGTGACTCCAGAAGCAGGGTGTAATTTTCCGGAGCATGCTCAGTGCTCAGTTTCTTTCTGGTTGCAGTCAGTGCCTGTTCCTGGATATCAAAGGCAAGAACTTTTCCAGATTCTCCACATAATTGTGCCAGCAGAAGTGTATCGTTTCCATTTCCCATAGTGGCATCAATGCAGAAATCTCCTTTCTGAACCTGTTGCCGGATGAAATTTGCACACCATTGAGTGATCTGATAGTTTTTCATAATATTCCTCCACAAATTAACCAGATAAACTGCGGAGCAGTTATCGGGTTATGCTCCAAGTAGCGAAGCGGATTGCGAATATCCGCTTGAATTACGTTACTGTCATTATAATGCAAAGAATCACCTGGATGTCAAGTAAAAGTGAATTAAGACTATCCGAGAGGCGATTTGGCATATTTCTTCCAATTGTTTTGCAAAGAAAACAAATCCTGTATTGCATTTCCTATAATAATTAGTCTATAATAAGGAGAATTGTGTTAAGGAACAGTATTGATCCGGAGAAAGAGGTAGAGAGAAATGACACTGGAAGGAAAAACAGTATTATTAGGAGTGACAGGCAGCATTGCTGCATACAAGATTGCATATCTTGCAAGTGCACTGAAGAAGTGTCGTGCAGATGTTCATGTACTTATGACAGAAAATGCTACGAATTTTATCAATCCGATCACTTTCGAGACTCTTACAGGTAATAAATGTCTGGTAGATACTTTTGACCGGAATTTTCAGTTCCAGGTAGAGCATGTATCCATCGCGAAGAAGGCTGATGTGGTGATGATCGCACCGGCAAGCGCGAATGTGATCGGCAAGCTGGCTCACGGAATTGCAGATGATATGCTCACCACTACGATCATGGCATGCAAATGTAAGAAATTTATTTCACCTGCCATGAATACAAATATGTTTGAAAATCCTGTAGTACAGGATAACCTTAAGATTTTGGAGCATTACGGATATGAAGTGATTGCTCCTGCAAGCGGATATCTGGCATGCGGTGACACAGGTGCAGGTAAGATGCCGGAACCTGAGACGTTACTTGCTTATATTGAAAGAGAAATCGCCTGCAAAAAAGATCTGAAAGGTAAGAAAATCCTGGTAACAGCAGGTCCTACACAGGAATCTATTGATCCTGTGCGATATATCACTAATCATTCCTCAGGAAAAATGGGTTATGCCATTGCGAAAGCTGCGATGCTCCGTGGTGCAGATGTCACGCTGGTAAGCGGACGTACTGCTGTTGAGCCGCCGATGTTCGTAAATCTGGTGCCTGTTGTGACTGCAAAGGATATGTATGAGGCGGTGACTTCTGTCAGTGATGAACAGGATATTATCATCAAAGCAGCAGCAGTTGCAGATTATCGTCCTGCGAAAGTCAGTGCCGAGAAAGTCAAGAAAAGTGACGGACAGATGTCTATAGAATTAGAAAGAACAGATGATATTCTGAAATATCTGGGAGAACACAGGCGTGACGGACAGTTCCTCTGTGGATTCTCCATGGAGACTCAGAATGTAATCGGTAATTCCAGAGCCAAGCTCATAAAGAAGAACCTGGATATGGTAGCTGCCAACAATGTAAAGGTTGAAGGTGCCGGATTTCAGGGTGATACAAATGTGCTGACTCTGATTACACAGGATGAGGAAGTATCACTCCCGCTTATGAGTAAGGAGGATGCAGCCCTTGAAATCCTGGATAAAATTCTTTTGCTGATTTCAGATAAGAATCAGTAAATAGAAAGCAGATGGTACTAATGAAAGGCTGATTGACGGAATAAATCCTAAGGCAGCAAAGCATTGAGTCAGTCTGCAGAAACAATTTAATCTCAGAAAAGCAGAAATCCCGTAAGGGAAAATCTCAGATCTGCTTTCCATCACCGTATTGTATCCGGAAACGGAACGGTAACAAGGAGGAAAAAATGAAAACAAAGAAATTCACAACAACACAGCTTACCATGCTTGGCCTGATGGCGGCAGTTCTTCTGCTGATGGCCTACACACCACTGGGATACCTGAATATCGGACCACTGGCGATCTCATTTAATGTGATCCCGGTTGCAATCAGTGCAGTTGTACTCGGACCGACAGGCGGAGCCATCGCAGGAGCAATCTTCGGACTGACAAGCTTTGGACAGTGCATCGGACTTGGTGGAACAAGTGCAATGGGAGCTATGCTGTTTAGTATCAACCCGGTTCTGGCATTTATTCAGAGATTTGTGCCGCGTCTTCTCGATGGAATCTGCCTTGGCTATATTTATAAGGCTATGCGTAAGAAAACAAATGTGTATGTATCCTGCGCAGTAACAGGATTTTTCTCCGCATTTCTGAACACATTATTCTTTATGACAGCCCTGGTAGGTCTGTTTGGAAATACGGAATATGTACAGGGACTGATGGGCGGAAGAAATATTATCATTGGCTGCTGTATGATGGTAGGAATTAATGCAGTTTGCGAAATGATATCTTCAACAGTGATCACGGGAGCTGTAGGAGCAGCCCTTTCCAAGGCACATCTGATTCCTGCTCAGAAAGCGGCAGACAGTGAGAACGGTAAAACAGCTAAGGCAACAGCTTAGGTGAAAAAATAATCGGCTGGAACTGCATATTGATACAGATATAAAAAAGAAACGGGCACGCAGTTATGCGTGCCTGTATTAGAAAAATGTAAATTGTTTCTAAATAAGCAGGAGATTATTTGCTTAGTAGTGAATATATGGTAAAAAGGATGATTTTGGCAGCTTATTTATGAAGCAAAATAGGAATCAGTAATTTGAATGGAGATAAGGAAGTATGATTTTAGCGATTGACATCGGAAATACTAATATTGTAGTTGGATGCATTGATGACAAAAAAACATATTTCATAGAACGTCTTTCTACGAACCGTACAAAGACAGAGCTGGAATATGCCGTGGATATTAAGAATGTTCTTGATATTTATCATATCAAGAAAGCAGATATCGAAGGATGTATCATTTCTTCTGTAGTACCGCAGATTACTAATATTGCAAAACTGGCAGCAGAAAAGATCCTAAAAAAAGATGCAATCGTTCTGGGACCTGGCGTAAAAACAGGGCTGAATATTATGATGGATAATCCGGGACAGCTTGGTGCAGATCAGGTTGCAGATGCAGTGGCAGGAATTGCCAACTATCCGGTGCCGCTGATTCTTATTGATATGGGAACTGCAACTACAGCTTCCGTTGTTAACAGCAAGAAACAGTATGTGGGAGGAATGATCCTGCCCGGCGTTGGTGTCTCGCTGGATGCCCTCACTGCAAGAGCTTCTCAGCTTAGTGGAATCAGTATCGATGCTCCAAAACATGTAATTGGAAAAAATACGATTGAATGTATGAAAAGCGGAGTCCTTTACAGCAATGCAGCAGCTCTTGACGGAATTATAGATCGAATCGAAGAAGAACTTGGTGAGAAGGCTACAGTAGTAGCAACCGGCGGTCTGGCAAAGAAAATTATTCCGCATTGCAAAAGAAAGATCATTCTGGATGAAGAGCTTCTTCTGAGAGGACTTCTCTATATTTATGAAAAAAATAAATAGAAATTTTTGATAATAAAAACAGTTCAGCAGACGGGAAAATCTGTTGAACTGTTTTTGGGTCTGTAGGATTTTTTAGATAATTTGATAATTATCTGTTGGGTAGTTCAAAAAGCAGAGATGAAATCTTCAGGAACCGGTGCGGTGAAGATCATAGCTTTTTTTGTAACAGGATGTGTAAATTCCAGCTGATAAGAATGAAGCGGCTGTCGCTGTATCCAGCGGTAGTCCGGATTGTACAGATAGTCGCCGGGAAGCGGATGCCCTATATATTTCATATGCACCCGGATCTGATGAGTGCGCCCTGTTTCCAGATGAAGTTCAGTAAGGGAGTATTCTCTGCCAACTGCCAGACGTTCATAATGTGTTACGGCCGACTCCCCTGTTTCAAAATTTATTTCCCGGGTGATCACTGAGCCTTCCATTCGTGCAATTGGAGCATCAATAGTACCTGTTTCAGGAGGAATTCCATCTACAAGGGCCAGATAAGTCCTGCGGATTTGCCGGTTCTTCATCTGTACAGACAGAATGGCAGCACTTAGAGGATTTTTGGCAAGAATCAGCGCACCGGTAGTATCCCTGTCCAGTCGGTTGATGCATCGATAGACAAAGTCTTCTCCTCTTTCTGCGAAATACCAGGCAATCCCGTTGGCAAGCGTATTTTCATAATTTCCCATAGATGGATGTACCGGCATTCCGGCAGGCTTATTGATTACAAGAATATCTTCATCTTCGTAAAGAATTTTCAGATCCATTTCTGTGCGTATAATATTCTCTCCTGTTTCCGTTTCAGGAACCGTGATCACCAGATGATCCCCGGCAGTAAGAACGGATATTCCGAAACCGCGTCCTCCATTAAGGATGATCGTATTCGAAGCATTCTTCATAGAGCTTAATATATGACGGGAAAAGCCCTTACTTTTCAGGAAATCCAGAATTGTAACCGGATTTGTGTTTTCAGAAATAGTATATTCGATGATTCTTTGCATAATTTGTGTATCTGCTTTCTTAATTTTTATGATGTACTCAATAGTATCTGCCTGCTTAATCGAATCAGGTAAGCCCCCTGTTTCAATTGGGAATATCCGTTTGACTGACAGAAATTCTATGTATTCTGCAGATTAATGTATCAGATTTTGCGGAACATAACAAGGGAATATTTATTTACTGAATCAAGTAAGTCCCCTGCTTCAATTGGGAATATCCGCTTGAATAAGCTCTAAAATCATATAAAAACATAGATTACTCACTTGCATCAAATAAAATTAAGCGTATAATCTAAAAAAGAAAAACAAATGGGTGGGGGAAAGATGAACGAACAGCGACATATTTTTACAAACAGAATGCTCCGAAACCTGCTGGTTCCGGTAATCTTTGAGCAGGTGTTGAACTCTCTGATGGGAACGGTTGATACCATGATGGTCAGCAATGTGGGTTCTGCAGCTATATCAGCAGTGTCTCTGGTGGACTCTATCAATGTCCTGGTAATCCAGGCATTTTCGGCACTTGCAGCCGGCGGCGCCATTATCTGCTCTCAATACATAGGTCAGAAGAACCATGAAATGGCAAACAAATCAGCGAGACAGGTGTTATTTATCATCACAGCGATATCTGTAGCAGTGACTGCGTTATGCCTTGCGTTTCGTATACCGTTGCTGCGATTGATATTCGGAAAGGTAGAAGCAGATGTTATGACTGCTTCCATGGTATATTTCTTCTATACTGCATTGTCATTCCCATTTATTGCACTTTATGATGCAGGTGCATCTATCTTCCGTTCGCAGGGGAATACCAGAGGGCCAATGGTAGTTTCGATGATTTCAAATGGTATCAATATCGGAGGAAATGCAGTTCTGATCTGGGTATTCCACATGGGAGTGGCAGGAGCAGCTATTGCAACTCTGGCATCCAGAGTCTTTTGTGCAGTGGTCGTGCTCTGGCAGCTTAGACTAAACAGACAGCCAATCGTAGTACGGGACTACTACAAGATCCGTCCGGATGGAAAAATGATCACCAGAATTCTCTCTCTCGGGATTCCATCCGGAGTGGAGAATAGTATGTTTCAGCTTGGAAAACTGGCGATCCAGTCCTCAGTATCTACACTGGGAACCGTAGCGATCGCCGCCCAGGCAATGACAAATATCCTTGAGAACCTTAATGGCATTGCTGCCATTGGTGTAGGAATCGGGCTGATGACGGTAGTAGGACAGTGTATGGGGGCAGGCAGAAAAGATGAAGCAATCTATTATATAAAGAAATTAAGTGTACTTGCAGAAATTGTTATTATTGTAAGTTGTCTTTTAGTATTTGCTCTGACTGTTCCTGTGACAAAACTTGGCGGAATGGAACCTGAAAGTGCCAGAATGTGTTTCCACATGGTAACCTGGATCACAATTGTCAAACCAATTGTATGGGTAATGGGATTTGTACCTGCATACGGGTTAAGAGCGGCAGGAGATGTGAAATTTTCCATGATCACATCCTGTATCACCATGTGGGCATTCAGATTTTGCCTTTGTGTATATCTCATCCACTTCCGGGGATTTGGACCAATGGCTGTATGGATCGGAATGTTCACTGACTGGACTGTGAGAGGAATCGTTTTCGGGATTCGTTTTCACAGCCGAAAATGGCTCAACCACAAAGTTGTATAAATATTTATGTAAAGAGAGGATTTGCTCTGTTGCTTGTATGCGCATTGACTTTTCCCTTTCAAAATTATATAATTAACTTCGGAAATTGACCCCAGAAAAGTAGCACAGGAAGCCAGGTGAAATCCCTGCGCAAGTCCGTTACTGTAACAGCCAGATACTGTATACTTTTTCAGGAGAAATATGCTCTGCGGCAACCAGAGAATATTTCAAGTGTTTTGAGATAAGAACTTTCAGGAGGGATTTTGTTGCGCACAGAATCCCTCCTTTTATGTAGACTACAGAAATCGCTATTGCTGTAGAAAATGCAATAAACAGTAAAAGGAGACCACATGAAGAACGGACTGGAAGACTACTACGTGATCCGCGGAAATAAAAAAATGCGATTTGGCTACACGACAGGTTCCTGCGCAGCTGCTGCATGTAAGGGTGCAGCAGAAATACTATTGAGCGGGAATCGTCAGGAAACAGTACAACTGATGACTCCGAAAGGAATTCTGCTCACCCTGGAATTAAAAAACATTCGGATAGAATCGGACAAAGTAACCTGTGCTATTCAGAAAGACGCAGGAGATGACCCGGATACTACCAATGGAATCATGGTCTACGCTTCTGTACAAAAGACAAATGACCCTGGAATTGTGGTAGATGGAGGAATTGGTGTAGGCAGAGTGACTAAAGCAGGGCTTTCCCAGAAAATCGGAGAAGCTGCAATTAATCCGGTGCCAAAAGCGATGATACTGCGGGAAGCAGCAGAGACAGCAGAGAAGTATGATTATGAGGGCGGCCTGAAGATTATTATTTCCGTTCCTGAGGGGATTGAGATTGGAAAGAAAACCTTTAATCCACGACTTGGCATTGTAGGTGGAATTTCTATTCTGGGGACTTCGGGGATTGTGGAACCGATGAGTGAGGCTGCACTTGTTCAGTGCATCAATGTGGAAATGAAGCAGCATTTTTTGCAAGGAGAGGAGTATATTCTGGTCACACCTGGAAACTATGGCGCAGATTATCTGAGAGAACATATGGATCTTCCATATGAGAAGAATATCAAATGCAGTAATTATGTAGGAGAAACCATTGATATGGCTGTTGATATGGGGGTTAAGGGAATCCTTTTTATTGCCCATATCGGTAAATTTGTAAAAGTAGCTGCCGGAATTATGAATACACATTCCCATAGTGCAGACGGCAGAATGGAAGTTCTGTCATCAAATGCGATCCGCGCAGGTGCTCCGCTGGAGTGTGCAAAAGAAATTCTGGATGCTTCTACTACGGATGAAGCACTGGAGATTCTGGAGAGATATCAGGTGATGCAAGGGACGATGAGGGAAATCCTTGACCGGATCCAGTTTTACTTAAATCACAGATCTTATGAGCAGATCCTTCTGGGAGCAGTGATCTTTAACAATACATGCGGGTATTTGGGACAGACTGCAGATGCAGCGGAACTGATAGAGAAGATCAGTGCACAAAATGACAGATTATCAGAGAAACAGACCAATAATTAAAAAGAATAAACTTACAAGAGGAGGAAGATAAATATGGTACATTTTGTAGGAGCAGGTCCGGGAGCACCGGATCTCATTACAGTAAGAGGAAAAAAATATCTGGAGGAAGCAGATGTAGTGATCTATGCAGGATCTCTGGTAAATCCGGAACTTCTCACTTATACAAAAGAGGAATGTCAGATTTACAACAGTGCAAAGATGACCCTGGAAGAAGTGATCGAAGTTGTTGAGAAAGCGGAGGCAGAGGAGAAAACTACTGTTCGTCTCCACACAGGAGATCCATGTATCTACGGTGCAATCCGTGAACAGATGGACATTCTGGATGAGAAAAAGATTGCCTATGATTACTGCCCGGGAGTCAGCGCATTCTGCGGTGCTGCAAGTGCTCTGAATCTGGAATACACTCTGCCGGATATTTCCCAGAGTGTGATCATCACCCGTATGGAAGGCAGAACTCCGGTTCCATCCAAAGAGAGCATTCAGTCTTTTGCCGCACATCAGGCAACCATGGTCGTATTTTTAAGCACAGGAATGCTGGAAGAACTGAGCAGACGACTTATTGAAGGCGGTTACACAGAGAATACACCGGCAGCTATCGTATACAAAGCAACATGGCCAGAGCAGAAGACGTTTGTCTGCACAGTAGGGACTCTCGCAAAGACAGCAGCAGAGAACAATATCACAAAGACTGCCCTGATGATTATTGGAGACACAGTGGCAGCAGGACATTATGACCGTTCTAAACTGTATGATCCGGAATTTACTACAGAGTTCCGTGAGGCGACAAAGTCCAAAACTCATCATTCATAATCGGTTTGGATGAATCATTGTGGAGAAAGAAAATGAAAATCGCACTCATATGCTTCAGTCTTACCGGACAGGAAACCGGGGAGAAACTATGCCGTAGCCTGGAAACGATCGGCATGACAGCTGTGCTTGATAAAAAAAGTAAATATCTGCCAGACTCCATAAAGATCAGCACTTCTGTATGGGCAGGGAAGAAGTTCGCTGATTCGGACGCCCTGATCTTCATCGGTGCCACTGGAATTGCGGTCCGTAGCATTGCTCCGTATGTGGCATCAAAGAAATCCGATCCTGCCGTACTGGTGATTGATGAATGTGGCCACTTTGTGATTTCTCTTTTATCCGGACATCTGGGCGGGGCTAATGAACTGGCACTGAAAGTGGCCGAAATTTTACATGCAGTTCCGGTAGTGACAACAGCTACGGATTTACATCACCGTTTTGCTGTGGATGTCTTTGCGAAGAAGAATAACTGTAGTATTTTTAATATGAAAGCTGCAAAAGAAGTTTCGGCTGCACTACTGGCAGGCAGGAGAGTTGGATTTTACAGTGAATTTCCTGTAGAGGGAGAGCTGCCGGACGGTCTGCTTTTATGTGATGAATGTGGAAATCCGGTCAGACCTGCGGAAGATGATACAGAACCAGAATGTGGAGTAGCAGTTACCGTACATACATCCTGCCAGCCTTTCGCATCTACAACCCAGGTAGTCCCAAAATGTCTGACATTGGGCGTGGGATGCCGTAAAGGTAAGGATGCAGGGGGAATTGCAGAAGCTGCACAGAAAATACTTGACAGGTCAGAACTGTACAGAGAAGCATTTGAACAGATCGCCAGTATCGATCTGAAAAAAGAAGAACAGGGAATTCTGTCATTATCACATGATTGGCAGATCCCATTTCGCACTTATACAGAAAATGAATTGAAACAGGTGCCGGGAGAATTTACCCCCTCACCTTTTGTAAAGAAGATCACAGGCGTGGATAATGTCTGTGAAAGAAGCGCAGTCTTTGCCAGTGGCAATGGCAGCCTGCTTCAGAAGAAAAATGGAGAGAACGGTGTGACCACAGCAGTGGCAGCCAGAGAATGGAGGATACATTTTGAGTAAAATATATGTAATCGGAATCGGCCCGGGAGCTTATGACCAGATGACAGGCAAAGCGATCCGTGCAATGAATGAAAGTGATGCGATCATCGGATATACGGTATACGTTGACCTGGTAAAAGAATATTTTCCGGGAAAAGAATTTATGACTACACCAATGAAGAAAGAAGTAGACCGTTGTGTCCTTGCTTTTGAGGAAGCAAAGAAAGGCAAAACAGTTTCTATGATCTGCAGCGGCGATGCGGGAGTTTATGGTATGGCAGGCCTGATGTATGAGGTTGGGGTGAACTATCCGGAAACAGAACTTGAGATTATTCCGGGTGTAACAGCAGCAACAGGCGGAGCTGCAGTTCTTGGTGCACCGCTGATCCATGATTTCTGCCTGATCAGTTTAAGTGATCTTCTTACTCCGTGGGAAAAAATCGAGACAAGACTTCTGGCAGCAGCACAGGCAGATTTCGTAGTATGTCTGTATAACCCGTCAAGCAAGAAACGTCATGATTATCTGCAGAAAGCCTGTGATCTGATGATGAAATATAAATCACCGGATACGATCTGCGGTACAGTTTCCAATATCGCAAGAGAAGGTGAAACTGCAAATGTAATGACATTGAAAGAACTGAGAGATACACAGGTAGATATGTTTACAACTGTATTTATTGGAAATTCTCAGACAAAAGAACTGAACCACAAGATGGTAACACCGAGAGGATATAAGAATGTATAAAGTTCTTGTTTTTGCAGGAACCACAGAGGGGTATGAAATCTGCCGGTTCCTGGCAGATCATCAGGTACGTACAATGGGATTTGCAGCTACAGAATATGGCGGTAAGTCTCTTACTGAAAATGAATATCTCACTGTACAGACCGGAAGGCTGGACGAAACAGCCATGGAGCAGGTTTTCATTCAGGAGAAGCCGGAGATGGTACTGGATGCGACTCATCCTTATGCAGCGGAAGTAACAGTAAATATCTGTACAGCCTGTGAGAAAACACAGACACTTTACAGAAGGGTGCTGCGTGAATCCGGCAGTCGTGAGGATAAGGCTGTTTATGTGGAGAGCGTTCAGGCGGCAGCCCAATATCTGGATCAGACACAGGGGAATGTCCTGCTCACAACAGGCAGCAAGGAACTGGCAGGTTTTACAGGGATGAAAAATTATCAGGAACGCCTTTATGCCAGAGTTCTTTCCCTGCCGAATGTGATGCAGGCCTGTGCAGAACTGGGTTTTGAGGGAAAACATCTCATCGGAATGCAGGGACCTTTTTCCAGAGAGTTAAATGCAGCAATGCTGAGGCAGTATCGCTGTAAATATCTGGTGACAAAGGATACAGGTAAAGCCGGCGGATTTCAGGATAAAATTGACGCTGCTTTAGAATGTGATGCAGTTCCGGTGATCATTGGACGACCTCTGAAAGAAGAAGGAATGTCTGTGAAAGAATGTAAGAGATTTCTGACAGAATATTTCTCACTGACCCATCAGCCACATATCACACTTCTGGGAATCGGAATGGGAAGTCGTGAAATGCTGACTGTACAGGGAAAGAACAGCCTGGATCAGGCAGATCTCCTGATCGGAGCCAGAAGAATGGTTGATTCTGTGAGACGTCCGGATCAGGATGTATTTATAGAATACAGAAGCCAGGAGATTAAAGATTATATTGATTCACATCCGGAATATGACAATATCGTGATCGTATTGTCTGGAGATGTAGGCTTCTACAGTGGAGCTAAAAAACTTCTGGATGTATTACAGCAGAATAAATTAAGTCAGAATTCTTTTGGTTCAGAGACGGCGGGACAGAGCAGCTCAGTTCAGAATACTGTAAAACCGGAGATTCAGGTTCAGTGCGGTATTTCTTCTGTAGTATATTTCATGTCAAAGATCGGACTCTCCTGGGATGATGCAAAGATTGTCAGCGCCCATGGCAGGAGATGTAATCTTATTTCTTATATCCATAATGAGAAGAAAGTATTCGCTATTCTGGGAACTTCAGATGGTGTAGCTGTTCTGGCCAGTAAACTGGTGGATTATGGAATGAGTGATGTGCTCCTTTATGTAGGAGAGAATCTTTCTTATGATAATGAGAAGATTTTTGTAAAAACAGCAGGTGAGCTGACAGAATACACAGGTAATCCGTTATCTGTGATCTGTGCAGTGAATGAATCTGCCGGAAAACGTCTGGAAACGCACGGAATCAAAGATGAAGAATTTATCAGGGGCAAAGCACCGATGACAAAAGAAGAAGTGCGCACAGTATCTCTTTCTAAATTGCGCCTGACAGAAGATTCAGTTTGTTATGATGTAGGAGCAGGAACAGGTTCTCTTTCTATAGAAATGGCACTCCGCGCACATCAGGGTAAAGTCTGGGCGATTGAGAAGAAAGAGGATGCAGTGGAACTGATCCGTCAGAACAAGGTGAAATTTGCAGCCGATAATCTGGAAATTATCGAGGGACTTGCGCCGGAAGCACTCAAAGATCTCCCTGTACCCACCCATGCATTTATCGGCGGTTCTTCCGGAAATCTGAAAGAAATTGTGCAAATTCTGATAGAAAAGAATCCTCAGGTTCGCATCGTAATTAACTGTATTACACTGGAGACAGTATCTGAAGCACTGGAAACAGCGAAAGAGTTTGGATTTGAGGAAAATGAAATTGTTCAGTTAAGCGCAGCACGTTCAAAAGCAATTGGACGTTATCATATGATGATGGGCGAGAATCCGATTTATATTATCACATTGCAGAATCCACAGAAGTAATCCGGACAAATTGTCAGGACTATGGAACTTACACAATATGAAAAGAGAAACAGAGGAGAACCAGGATGAAAATTCCAAGAATACTTCTTGCAGCAGGAGCCAGTGGGAGTGGCAAAACATTGATTACCTGCGGCCTCCTGCAGGCGTTAGTTAACAGAAAAATGAAAGTAGCTTCTTTTAAATGTGGTCCGGATTACATAGATCCTATGTTTCACTCCAGAGTCATCGGAACGAAATCGCGAAATCTGGATACCTTTTTTACAGATGTGGATACAACCAGATACCTTCTGAGCCGAAATGCCGCAGGCTGTGATATTGCAGTGATGGAGGGGGTCATGGGATTCTACGATGGAGTAGGCGGGATTTCTACCAGAGCAAGCGCCTATGACCTGGCAGATACGACGGATACACCTGTGATCCTGATCGTAAACAGCAGAGGTATGAGCATTTCCCTTGCAGCCTATATTAAAGGCTTTATGGAATATAAAGAGAACAGTCACATTAAAGGAGTGATCTTTAACCAGATGTCTCCTATGCTGTATCCGAGAATGAAGAAACTGGTGGAAGAGCAACTTGGCATAGAAGTTCTTGGATATGTGCCGAAAGTAGAAGACTGTGTGATCGAAAGCCGTCATCTGGGGCTGGTGCTTCCGGAGGAAATCGTTGATCTTAAAGAACGTCTGCAGAAACTGGCAGGAGTGCTGGAGAATACGTTGGAAATAGACAGAATTCTCACACTTGCTGAAAATGCACCGGATCTGAATGTACTGGAATCCTTGTCACAGAAGAATTCTGCATTTGATTTTCGTCTGCCGCAGAAATTACGGATCGGAGTAGCAAAGGACGAGGCATTCTGTTTTTTTTATGAAGATAATTTCCGACTGCTTCAGGGGATGGGAGCAGAACTGGTAGAATTTTCACCTGTTCATGATGAACATCTTCCTGAGAATCTGGATGGAATGCTCCTTTATGGAGGCTATCCGGAATTAAACGGAGAAGCATTGGAACGAAATGAATCTATGAAAACAGAAATTGCACAGGCAGTCAGCGGTGGTATGCCCTGCATGGCAGAATGCGGCGGTTTTATGTATCTTCATGAACAAATGGAAGACATGAACGGAATCAATCGCAGAACCTGTGGTGTAATCTCTGGAAAATGTTTCCGTACTCCGAAGCTGACCAGGTTTGGATATATTACTTTAACAGCAGGGCGGCCTGTATTTGACATAGATGCAGAAGAAATTGGGGAAATTCCGGCTCATGAATTCCATTATTTTGATTCAGAAAACTGCGGCAGTGACTTTCATGCATCAAAACCCCTCAGCAAGCGGGGATGGGATTGTATCCACAGTACCGGAAGCCTGATGGCAGGATATCCGCATTTATATTATTACGGAAATCCGAAGATTCCGAAAGCATTTCTGCTCAAATGTCTGAAATATCATAAAACCAGTGAAAAGTAACTGAATGATCAGTATATAAAAGAGTTGTTACTGTTCATTCCAGGTAATTGTAGTGAGTGAACAGTGACAAAGATTTTATGACAGAATGTATGGCGAATACGTGAGAAGAAGGAGTTTTACTTGAGTATGATTTATTACAGTATGGCAGCCCTTGCGGCAGGTTTTATGCTTGATCTCATTATAGGAGATCCCAGATGGCTTTATCATCCGGTCTGTCTGATCGGAAATCTGATTGCATTTCTGGAAA
>CAJLTE010000063.1 GCA_905209435.1 uncultured Blautia sp.
TCCAGGCGGACATTTGCTGCCTTACATCCGGCATCGCCTGCTACAAAGGCTGTCGTCAGCCCGAATACCTCTAAAATTCCTACAGCTTCTGCCATTTCGTTTCTCCTCTATTGCCAGGCTTACTATTTATTGTTACCAGTGAACAGTAACTATTTATTTACAACTGCGATCTTAAGTCCTGTCATTGCCAGGTTTGTCTGAAGAGCTTCGTTGATCTGCTCTAACGGGAACTTATCTGTGATCAGTTCAGACATCGGGAGACCGATTGCATTTGCTCTCTTAAGGAAATCAAAGGTTGTTACATAATCTCTCAGAGTGTATACCCATGAGCCAACCAGGTTGATTTCTTTGGAACAGAGGTCAAAATGCGGATTAATTGTAGCATCTCCACCATTAATGAAGAAGCCAAGTTCACAAAGGCCGCCGCCATTGCGGATAAATTTATAAATGTTTGCATGAGCTTTCGGATTTCCTGTACACTGGAATGCGAAATCTGCAAGATGTCCGCCCTGAGCTTCTTTTACAGCTTCTGTCAGTGCTTCGATTCCCTTGAAGTTCATGAAATTAACACTTGTGTCTGCGCCCATTCTCTTGGCAAATTCAAGACGTTTCTCATTTCCGTCTACTGCACAGATATGTTCAATACCCATAGTGCGAAGTACTGCAATACAGATCAGTCCGATTGGTCCACAACCCTGAACAACTACTCTGCTGTTGAAACGAAGGATTCCTGTTGTTTTTGCTCTCTCTACTGCATGTACAAGTACTGCGCATGGCTCAATGAGAATTCGGGAATCCAAATCCAGGTCACTTACATTGAAGAATGTAGTTCCAAAGTTTCCGCCTCTTAAGAAGATGTAATCAGAGAACCATCCGTTGAGATGTACATCATCGTCAGGAAGAAGTCCGTATACATCAGCTCCGCCTACGTTCTTCTTGTTCAGGTCAAACATTGTAATATCCGGATCATCCTTGAAGATCATACAGGTAACAACTTTATCTCCAACCTTTACAGGTTTTCCTGCTGTGTCTACTTTAACATTCTTACCCATTGCCACGATTTCACCTGTACCTTCATGTCCAAGTGCAACCGGAATCAGGTTAAATGGATCTCTCTTGAATTCGTGTGCATCTGTACCGCATACACCACATCCTTCAACTTTAACCAGGATATCGTCATCTCCGATTGGCGGGATCGGGTATTCTTTGATATCAAAATGCTCTTTCTCAGTTAATACAGCTACTCTGGCTGTCTTCGGGATTCCAGTTGATGCTGCCGGTGCAGAGGCTGCTGCCGGTGCATTTCCTGTCATGCCGGAGAGAACCTGTTTCACGATTTCTTCTATATTTACATTATTCATGTCCATGTTCTTTCTCTCCTTATATTCAAATGAATATTCGCTGTCAGTTCATAACCGGATAACTGTTTCACAGTTTATCAGGTCAGATTATTTATCGAATACAGAGACTGTCTTCCATGATGCAGCGTCTTCTCTTTGTGAATGTGCTTGCACAGGTAAGACCTTCGCCTGTACGGCTTGCAATTGTAAATGTAGCATATCCTTCTGATCCAAATCCAAGGGATGCATAGGATGGGCCATTCTTTACCACGATTGCTGTATCGATTGCTTTTGCATATGTTGTAATACGATCTACATTCTTGGAATGAATATGTGCAGAATGGCGGTTGCCGTGTTCCAGCCATACAGCCTGTTCTACTGCGTCTTCAAAATCTCTTGCTCTGACAATTCCAAGAATCGGCATCATAAGTTCTGTTGTGATCAGAGGATGTTCCTTTGGTCCCTCAAAGATAATGCAGCGAATATTTGCCGGTGCATCCACACCGATCATCGAGAGCAGTGTTCTTGCATCACGTCCAACGCATTTACGATTCAGTTTACCGCCTGCCAGAACTACCTCTACCAGCTTATCCTGCTCTTCTTTTGAAGCAAGATAACAGTCATTCTCTGTCAGCATATAATGCATGAGTTCATCCATAATGGAAGAAACTGCAACAACTTCTTTCTCAGCAATACAAGGAAGGTTATTGTCAAACGTACATCCGTTAACAATATCTCTTGCTGCCTTACGGATATCAGCGGTTTCATCAACCAGTGCCGGCGGGTTACCTGCTCCTGCACCGATTCCTCTCTTTCCTGAAGAAAGAACTGCTGTTACTACTCCAGGACCGCCTGTAGCAACTAAAAGATGAATATCTTTGTGCTTCATCATAACAGAACTTGTATCTAATGTAGGATTCTCTACACTGACAGCAATATTATCCGGGCCGCCCTGCTCCAGGGAAGCTTCATTGACAAGGTTTACTGCATAAAGGGATGTTTTTACTGCTGCCGGATGTGGGTTAAATACAACTGTATTTCCACCTGCCAGCATTCCCATTGTATTACATAAAACTGTCTCGCTTGGGTTTGTACAAGGTGTAATCGCTCCAATTACACCGAAAGGTCCCATTTCAACAAGTGTAAGGCCTCTGTCTCCTGACCATGCGGTTGTAGTAATTGCTTCTGTTCCGGGTGTCTTATCTGCAACAAGGTGATGTTTAAGGATCTTGTCTCCTACATTACCCATCTTAGTTTCTTCTACACCCATACGTGCCATAATTTCTGCATTTTCTTTAATTTTTTTGCGGATGCAGCTAATAATTTTTTCTCTCTGGTCCATGGACATTTTATGTACGATTTCCTGAGACTTCTTTGCTGCCTCAATCGCATCGTTCATATCTTTAAATACGCCATGCTGTTTTTCTGCCGGAGCGTCTGCTATCTGCATTTTTGCCATAACCTGCTGTACAATTTCCTGTACCATACTCTCACTGACTGGCATGAGACTGTCCTCCTTTTGAATTATTTCATTCCTAACTGAGCCATTACTTTCTTTGTGATCTCAGCAACAAGTTCTGCATCTGACTGTGCTGCAGGAGCTGCTTCTTCCGGTTTGGAATCTCCGCCTACAAAATCATACTGATATCCAGGGAATTTCTTGAATTCACCATCATGGCATGCACCACCGCAGTTATGGCAGTTCTTTCCGTCTTTGTTCAGGCAGATGTTTGCAGGATGTTTACCGGCCATACCAAATTTACGACGGATCTCATACAGTTTCTGGATATTCTTTTCATCGAATTCTTTCGGGCCACCCAGAAGTTTTGTCTGATACAGAAGCTGTGCGTAAAATTCTACAGATTCCATCTTCATGTAAGCTGCATTTAAGTCTGTGCTCCATGTAAGTGCTCCGTGGTTCTCAAGAAGAACTGCATCGAAATATGGAAGATATTTTTCAAGATTGTCCGGAATCTCCATTGTAGATGGTGTACCGTATTCAGCGATCGGAACACATCCAAGAGAAATAACTGCTTCAGGCATGATCGGCTGTGTCAGCGGAATACCTGCAATCGCAAAGGATGTAGCATAGATTGGATGAGCATGTACAACAGAACCTACGTCCGGTCTCTTCTCATAAACTCTCATATGCATTTTGATCTCAGAAGATGGCTTGAATCCCGGGTTAGCCTGAATCACATTACCCTGTCTGTCTACCTTACAGATAAACTCCGGTGTCATGAATCCTTTAGATACACCTGTAGGTGTGCAAAGGAACTCATTGTCATTGAGTTTTACGGAAATATTTCCGTCGTTTGCTGCAACCATGTTACGGTTGTAGATTCTTCTTCCGATGTCACAGATCTGTTTTTTGATTTCAAATTCGTTTACCATGCTCATTTTCCTCCTTAAGGCATTGGGTTCTTTGACGTTTATGTTGTAATTGTATAATATTTCATACAAAAAGTCAATAGAATCCCGTTGTTTTATGTTGTTTTTGTTGCATTTTTTATGTTGTTTTTATTTGTTTTATTTTTGTTTCAATTTCATCCGGATAATACCGGCATTACCTTTATATATCGCTTTCATCAGCCGCCAATCTGACAATCCAGACCGCTGACTGCATGCACCGCTTTCTTTAATGTTTCCATATGTTCTTTGGATGGAGGTTCAATATCCCCCATCAGATATGTTCTTCCAAGTCCCTCATATTTGTCCTGTCCCAGTCGGTGATACGGAAGAAGATGGATCTTATTTACTCCGGGAAGTGTATCTGCAAATCCCGCAATCCTCTGAATCTCTTCCACTGTATCATTAAATGTAGGAATTACCGGTACTCTGATCACCAGATTTGTCAGTCCGGAAAGAGCTACTTTTCTGGCATTCTCCATCATCAGTTCATTAGAACGCCCTGTAAATTCTTTATGTTTCTCTGCATTGGTATGTTTGATATCCATCAGATAAGTATCAAGATAAGGCAGGATTGATTCAATCGTCTCCCATTTCGCACAGGCCATGCTCTCAATCGCCGTAGAAATTCCCCGCTCCTTGGCAGCTCTCAGAAGAGCCTTCGTAAATTCCGGCTGGCAGAGACACTCTCCACCGGAAAGTGTCATGCCACCGCCCGAGCGGTAATAGTACGGTCTGTCTTTCTCAACCTCTTCGATCATCTCTCTGACTGTCACATCACGTCCGATAATCTTATCCTCCCCCAGCACCTTCATTGTCTGGATCTTATATTCCTGAGATTCCGGATTACAGCACCATTTGCACCGCAGGACACACCCCTTCAGAAATACAATCGTCCTTATGCCTGGTCCATCGTGAATAGAATATTTCTGGACATCAAAGATTCTGCCCTTTGTATCCAAATAGTCCATGCTTTTCCCTTTCTTCAGATTCTGTTATTCATTCTTTACTGCTGCCTGTTCTGTCCTCGGCAAAAAACCTCCCGTTCAGAACCCCTGCTCTGTACGGCGAATAATATCATCCTGCAACGAACGGGAAAGTGTAGTAAACAATGCACTGTATCCGGCTACGCGGACTACCAGGTGTTTATATTTCTCAGGATGTTCCTGTGCATCCAGAAGCGTCTGTCTGTCTACTACATTAAACTGCATGTGCATTCCTTTCTGATCAAAATAGGAACGAATCAGTGCAACAAATTTCTCCAGCCCCTCTCTTCCCGAGAGTGCAGATGGATGGAACTTCTGATTAAAGAGTGTTCCGTTTGATACAATAAAATGATCCAGTCTGGATACGGATGTAGCTGCCGCTGTAGGCCCTTTTACATCCTTGCCTGCTGACGGAGAAACGCCGTCTGCAACAGGTGTATGCGCATATCTTCCATCAGGTGTTGCACCAGTCTGTCCGCCCAACGGTACATTGGCTGATACCGGATATAAACCTGCCTGGAACCTGCCACCTCTTGGGTTGCTGTAATTCTGGAGCGGTTTGGAATATGTATAGGCAACTTCTCTTGCAAAATAGTCAATTTCCGGAATGTCATTTCCGAACTTCGGTACTTCATCGATCATATCATGAATCTCTTTGAATCTCTGAGTCTTCTGCTCACCCGGTTTCATTCCTATAAAAGTTTTCAGAAGTCCTGCCGCTGTAGAAGCATCTGCCTCTTTGCCGGCTTTCTGCATTGCTTTCATGATCATTTCTGTCATGTCACCGGCTGACTGCGCATCCAGTCCTTTATCATAGTTCCACGCAAGCGCCTCTTTGAACTCTTCCATAGATACTTTCTTCTCTTCATAAACCAGCTTACGTATTGCAAAAAGACCATCCGCCATATTGGCAATTCCAAATCCCTGGGGACCTGTGAAATTGTAGACAGCTCCACCCTCCTGAACAGACCTGCCCTCTTTCAGACAGTCATCGATCATACAGGAGAGAAATGGTAACGGACATCGTTCTGCATGTGCCACGTCAATCGCATTATCTGCATTTACAAGCAGGGAAATGCAGTATTCCATCTGTTTCTTATAGGCATCAAAGAACTCCTCAAAGCTCTTCATCTGAGTGACATCACCGGTAGGAATTCCCACAATCTCACCCTTATCCATACCATTTGCAAAAACAAGTTCCAGTGGTCTGCACATATTAAAGAATGCAGCATCATGCCATCCTTCTGTTTTACCTGCTTTCTGTGGTTCTACACAGCCGATGATATTGTAATCTCTTGCGTCCTCCAGAGATAATCCTCTGTTCTGCAATGCAGGAATAATTACCTCGTCATTATAATATGCAGGAAGTCCGATTCCTGTTCTGGTAAGTTCTGCTGCCTTGATCAGAAATTCATGTGGAGAACCATTCCATACTCTCACGGAAAGTGACGGTGCCGGCAGATGTACATGCATAGATGCCTGAATGCACATAATAGAAAGATCGTTGGTTACATCCTCTCCCTCTTTATTCTGACCACCTGCGATCAGATTCTGGAAAAGACTGTAGCCTGCAAATCCCTCTGCTGATGCTGCATCACGGCATTTATTCAGATCATTAAATTTTACCCAGATGCAATCCATCAGTTCCTGTGCAAACCCACGGGTAATTGCTCCTGTTTCCATATCCTTCTTATAATAAGGATACATATACTGATCAAAACGTCCCGGCGAAATAGAATGTCCGCTGGATTCTACCTGAAGCAACTGCTGTACAAACCAAAATGACTGACATGCCTCATAAAAGTTCTGCGCACCTTTTGCCGGAACTCTGCTGCAGTTTGCCGCTATAATAAGGAGTTCCTGTTTACGTACCGGATCACTGGTCTGATCAGCCATCTCCTGCGCAAGTTTTGCATAACGTGCAGCATAATCTATTACAGCCTGACAGCTCAGGAGCACGGCTTCCAGAAAATGAGACTTTCTTGCATAGTCTCCGTCTCCTACATTACAGCCATCCAGTTCTGCCTGCGCTTTCGCCATAATTCCTTCAAATCCAATTTCCAGAACTTCCCAGTATTTCACAGTAACATGTCCTACACCATTATAAAAATAATTCCCAGGTGTAAAAATGTTATGCTCTATCGCGCGAATTGCCTCCGGTGCCATATAAGAAGTTGCAAGTTCACTGGTTGTTTTTCCTTTCCAGTACTTGTCCGCCTCCCTCAGCTCCGCCTTGGTCTCCTCTGCAATGTAAAAAGGATCTGCTGTTCTGGTTGCTACTGTATCCAGTTCAGCTTCCAGCCATTCATAAGAAAATTCAGGGAATGTCTGGCATCCTCTTGGTGCGATTGTACTGCTTCCCACGATCAGCTCATTATCACGGATAACAATCGGAATATTATGGAGAATATGAGCAAACGCTTTCGCTCTTCGCGTAATGATCGGTTCTCCTTCTGTTTCCTTATATGATTCCGTGATCAGCTTCGCTCTGGCAGATTCAATCACCGGCATATGTGCATACAATGCATCTACCAGCTTCTGAATTCTGGGAGATTTAGGAATATCTGATGTTTGAAATTTTTCCATGTTGCTCCTTTCTCATGGATAAAAGGTTAACTTACTGCCACACACATTAAACTGTTTATTCAAATGATACGTGAACAGTAACTAAAATACAATTATTTTCCATGTTTTCATATAGTTTCATTATACCTCAGACAGCTTTTAAGGTCAACAAAAACCAACATATATTTTACGGTTTTTATGTTGTTTTTTGTTTGGATTTTATTTTTTGATTTGTTGTTTTTGTTTTGACTTTTAGTTGACTTTCACAAATTCATCTGCCATACTATAAGCAAGATAAACAATGCTTTCTATATGCTGCCCCACATTTTCAATATAGTCGGCAACAGACAATTTCACTTGGCTCAGGAGGTTCTTATGTATCTTTCCGATATACACACCCATTCCATTGCCAGCGGGCATGGCACAAACTGTACAATTTCAGATATGGCAAAGGAAGCCGGAAGAAAAGGTCTGAAACTTCTGGGAATTTCCGACCACGGTCCCGGTACTCTTGCTTCCGGAACATCTTCTTATTTCAGAAGTCTTCCATTCTGTCCCAGAAAGCGGTTCAACGTGGATATCCTTTACGGAGTTGAGCTGAATATCCTGAATGCAGACGGACAGATTGATCTTTCAGATGAACTTCTGAATAATCTGGATTATGCTATTATCAGCATGCACCGGCAGAACTATAAATCCGGTTCTGTACCAGAAAACACTCAGGCATATATCCGGGCTATGAAACATCCGGCAGTAAAAATCCTCGGACATTGCGATGACATACATTTTCCGGTTGATTACAACGCACTTGCCAAAGCTGCCATGAAAGAAAATGTAATTTTTGAGATTAATGAAGCATCCCTGGCTTCATACGGTTACAGAGGAGACACCAGCTCCAACGCAGCACAAATTCTGCATTACAGTCTCCGTTACAAACTTCCCATTATTCTCTCCAGTGACAGCCACGGAAAAGATCATATCGGTGATTTTACTTATGCTGCCGAATTCGTACATCAGCTGATGTTCCCTGAATCATTGATCCTGAATAATCAGATTCCCAGATTAAAAGTCCTGCTCCAAACACGCTCCGGTACATAAAAAGAATGTTCTCTTTCGAACATTCTTTTTTTATTTTTTTCCATCACATTTTTACATTATGTTGTTTTGGTTATTTTATATAATTTATATCCAAAAAAAGTCACATTTCAGTACATTTTAATTGACAAACCATTGGTAAGCATTTAAAATTATAGTTATAAAAGCCAAGGTTCTTATTACTATGAACCGTTTTATTATTCATTTTTATCATAATCAACAGCAAGGAGGCATCTTATGAAGAAAATTATCAATGCACCGGAAAACTACGTAGATGACATGCTTAAAGGTATCTACGCTGCTCACTCAGATCAGGTTAAATACGCAGCTGATGATCTCCGCTGCTACTGCAGAGCAGAGAAGAAGCCAGGCAAGGTAGCAATCATCACAGGCGGCGGTTCCGGACATCTTCCACTGTTTCTCGGCTATGTAGGAGACGGAATGATCGATGGCTGCGGAGTAGGCGGCGTTTTCCAGTCCCCGTCACCCGAACAGATTTATAATATCGCCAAAGAAGTCGAAGCAGGTGCCGGCGTTTTATATCTGTACGGAAACTACACCGGAGATATCATGACATTCGATATGGCTACTGACCTCTGCGATATGGATGATATCGAATGCAGAAGTATTGTTGGAGCAGATGATGTAAACTCCCACAAAGATCCAGCTACCCGCCGTGGAGTTGCCGGAATATACTTTATGTTCAAAGCAGCTGGTGCCAGAGCTGACGAAGGAGGTTCCCTGAATGAAGTTCTTGCAGCAGCACAGCTCGCAAAAGACAATACACGTACCGTAGGTTTCGCATTAACTCCTTGTATCATTCCTGAAGTCGGACACGCCAACTTCGAATTAAAAGAAAACGAAATGGCTATGGGAATGGGAATCCACGGAGAACCGGGTGTGTGGAACGGACCGCTCAAGACCTCCCGCGAAATCGCTGAAGAGTCGCTGAATACCCTTCTGACCGATATGCCGGTTGCAGACTGCGAAGAAGTTTCTATTCTGATCAATGGTCTGGGGGCAACTTCCATCGAAGAATTATATATTTTATCCAACGATGTTACACAGATTCTCAATTCCAAAGGAATTAAAATTTATAAAACTATCGTAGGCGAATATGCAACTTCCATGGAAATGGCCGGTGCTTCTATCTCAATCTGCAAAATGAACGATGAATTAAAGAAATATATGGATCATCCCGTAAATACTCCATTCATCTGCCAGAAATAAAAGTCCAAGGAGGAATAGAAATGGACAAAATCCTTTTTGATCAGATTCCGGATTTATTTGCAAGTGTCGGAAATCTGTTTATAGAAAAAAAAGAAGAATTATGCGAAATGGATGCCCGTCTGGGTGATGGCGACCTCGGTCTTACCATGAGCAAAGGTTACGGTTCTCTTCCGGACATCATGCGCGAAGAAGCCACCGGTGCAGCCGGAGACATCGGTAAACTTCTCATGAAATCCGGTATGAAAATGTCTTCCCTCGTTCCTTCTACAATGGGATTTCTTATGTCAACCGGAATCATGGAGGGTGGAAAAGCCTTAAAAGGAAAAACAGAAATAGATGCCCCCGCACTGGCAGCTTATCTGACAGGATTTGCCGCAGGCGTCCAGAAGCGTGGCAAATGTGAACAGGGCCAGCGTACTATCTATGATTCTATTCTCCCAGCTGCACAGTCCGCAGATAAAGCAGCAAAAGCCGGCGCTTCTCTGCAGGAAGTAATTACTCAGGCACTTGATGCTGCCAGGTCCGGAGTCGAAGCAACAAAGAATATGATTCCTGTTTTCGGAAAAGCAGCTGTACATGCTGCACAATGCGAAGGAGTCGAAGACCAGGGAGCTGTGGCTGGTTATTACAAAATTCTGGGATTACATAATTATATTTGTAAATAATTTAGCTTTTCAAAACAGCCGCAGTCCATTAAAATAGGGACTGCGGCTGTTTGCATTTATTTATCAAGAAAGGAGGCCCTGATTTGCTTGCAATTTCACGCCAAAATCTCATAAAAGAACTTTTACAGGAAAATAAAAGCGTTACCATTGCAGATCTCGCAGTCCGCATGAACGTAACCCGTGAAACAATCCGACGTGATCTGCGTGCCATGGAACAGGAACATGAACTGATCCGCACTCACGGTGGCGCCTATATCCTGGACGGAGTCCAGAATGATCTGGATATTTCTACCCGACAGGTTCTGAAAACAGAAGAAAAGAAAACTATTGCGTTAAAATGTGATGCTCTGATCCAGACCGGAGAAATCATTTACCTGGATAACTCTACCACAGCATGGTTTATCGCCAACAAAATCGCCAGCAGAAAACTGACTGTTGTTACAAATTCGCTGGAAATCGTCAACATTCTATCCTCCTCACAGACAATAAATCTTTTCCTGATCGGAGGAGAATATTCTCCACGCACAAAAAGTTTTGAAGGAAGCAGTGCTCACCGCAGCCTGAGACAATACTTCTTTGATAAAGCCTTTATCTCATGCCGGAGCATAGACATGGAATTCGGAGCAACCGATACCAGTGATAATTCTGCAGTGATCCATTATCTGGCGCTTTCTCATGCCAAACAGAAATACCTGGCAGTAGACCACTCCAAACTGAATAATGTTTCTTTTACCAGCGTTATTCCATTAAACGAACTGGACGGCATTATTCTGGACACAGAATTCTCACCGGAATGGAAAGATTTTCTGGACAAAAACAATGTTCGTTATTACTGACCATCTGTCACTGCTCATCATTATGAGCAATACAGTTCACAAAAAGAACCGGAATGAAAATCCTCATTCCGGTTTTTTGTATATGGCTATTATTTTTTATCTACGTATTTCTCCACAGGTTTAATCCCCATTTTCTCAAAGGATTCTTTAAATGGTTCATAAGCAATACCTTTTTCTGTAATGATACCTGTTACCAGACTGTGGTCCGTTACATCAAAAGCCGGATTTACAACACCGACTCCTTCCGGAGCCATGCGTTTCTCATACCACATTTCAGTAACTTCTTCACCTTTCCTCTGTTCAATATGAATTTCATCACCAGATTCCAGAGTCATATCAATGGTAGATGACGGTGCACATACATAGAACGGAACTCCGTAATGTTTGGCAATAATGGCAACTCCGCTCGTACCAATCTTGTTTGCAAAATCTCCATTTGCAGCTACACGGTCACAGCCCACAAAGATAATTCCAATCTTGCCGCTTTTCATCGTATAAGAAGCCATGTTATCACACTGTACATAAGTGTCGATACCGGCTGCCTGCATTTCATATGCGCTCAATCTTGCTCCCTGCAGAAGCGGACGGGTTTCATCACAGTAAACATGAAGATCATTCTTTGGATCCCAGCCGTGTTCCAGAGCAATGTACATTGGAGCTAATGCAGTTCCGTATTTCGCTGTAGCCAATGTTCCCGCATTACAGTGTGTCATGATACCGACGCCTTTTCCAAGTTTCTCCAGAAGTTCAAATCCATAAGTGCCAATATTACGGCTGATCTGAATATCTTCTTCTCTGATATCATCTGCTTCTTTCATCAGACGAGCTTTCAGTTCCGGAATATTCATATGATTTTTCTCTGTAAGCATTACATTATGCATACGGTTCAGAGCCCAGGAAAGGTTGACTGCTGTAGGCCTGGATGAGTTGATATACTCCATCATCTTTGTGCACTCTTTTACAAATTCCTCTTTGTCATCTGTTTCAATCTGATCTGCGAGCACATAATATGCATAAGCTCCTGTAACACCGATTGCCGGAGCTCCTCTTACTCTCAGCGAATAAATTGCTTCCCAGATATCTCCTGCTGTGGAAATATTGAGATATTTGCACTGGTTCGGAAGAAGTGTCTGATCCAGGATTACGATTTCTTTTTTATTTTCCGCAAGTTTTACGGTATCCAGATTAAGTGCATTTTCCATAATATCCATCTCCTTTTATCAATTATGTTTTTTTCACACGTCACTGTTCACTCAGCGCTCAGCAACGTGTGAACAGCAACTTTTATGCATCTACTTCGGCAATTGCATCTTTCAGAGTCTTCAGGAAGCACTTGCCACATTTCTTATCACTTCTGTTTTTGATGAAATCAATTGCAGCCGTGATGCAGATCTTCTCTGCACGTGCACGTTTTGCTTCATCTGCAATTGTTGTGATATCTTTTACATTAGCCATACCAACAATACGACGGATCAGTTCCAGACCGGCCACTGCTGAAGTGTCTTCAATAATAGTATCCATATAGTACTTCTTGTACAGCTCATTCCTGCACATAGTATCTGTTACATGTTCATCATAATATTTTTCCATTTTTTCTTTTGTCATGTTGATGACATCTACCAGAACATCCTCTACCCATTTACAGAAGTCTGCCGCACCTGCCGCATCACCGTTCGCCCATGCAAAAATCATATTTGCAATCACATTACCAATATCATATCCCATCGGTCCGTAAAAGCAGAACTCAGGATCAAATACTTTTGTACTTTCTTCATTAATAAAGATAGAACCTGTATGTAAATCACCATGGATCAGGGACTGCGCTCTTGTCATGAAATCCATTTTTAATTTTGCAACTTCACAATGAAGTCCCTGATCCTCATAAAGTTTTTCTTTTACAAAGTCTGCAATTGGAGGAAATACACGGTTGCGTCCTCTCTCATCGTTGTATGGTTCCGTATATACCAGCGCTTCTGTGATATCACATAATTCCGGATTGATAAATTTACGCTGGAGTTCTTTTTTCTCCTGATGATCCATCACTACATCTGTAGTTCCCATAAGAACCTGTGCCATAAATGTAGAAATCTGATCTGCGAATTTCGGGAAAATCTTATGTTCCAGCATTGCTGTACGCATGATCTCGTGATCACTTAAGTCTTCCATACCACATGCACTCATTACTGTATCATAGAAATAAATTTCCGGTACATATCCAGGTGCAAGTTTACCCTCCAGAACAAGGATCTCAGATTCGATTCTGTTTCTGTCTGTATCCAGTTTCATATCGGCAGAAATACGTGCCTCTACACCAGCCTGTTTGATAATTACGCTGTGACCTTTTGCATCAGTTACTTTGAATACATAGTTAAGGTTTCCATCTCCGATTTCCTTTGCAGTCATGCTGCCAGCATCCCATTCGATCTGCGAAACTTTTTCCTTTGCATATTCAATTGCATCATCTGTTTTCATAAGAAAATAAGTATCAAACTTTGACATAATTTTTTCCTCCATATTCCGTCTCATTATCCGTCACAAATTACTCTTTCATGCTTTTAATTAATCTTCTTTTACAGTGATATACGCTGCAACCAGCGCCAGGCAAAGAACCGCACCTTTAACTGCCGGAAGTACATAGTAAACAACGCCGCACATTGTCAGACCATTTTCCAGTGTGGAAATAAGAAGAGCACCTACAACTGTTCCAAGAGCGTTCGGTCTCTCAGCACCGCCTACAGAACGTCCGATAAATACTGCTGCCAGGGAACTCATCAGGTAACTGTCACAGCTGTTGATCTGAGCTGCTGAGTTACGGGAGCATACAACAATACCTGCAACTGCGATAAATACTGCTGCGAACATACCTGCCATAAATCTGTATTTCTTAACATTGATACCGGAAAGTTTTGCTGCTGTTTTGTTGCCGCCCATTGCATATAAATAACGACCATGTTTTGTTCTTTCCAGAAGTACCCAGCATACAACTACGCAGAGCAACATGATAATGATGATATAAGGGGATTTACCAATGTTCATAGAACCGGTTGTCCATCCTTTACGAAGAGGAGTCACATCTCCTCCGTGCAGTGCGCCAAACCACTTCGGAGCACTCAGACCTGCAGATACAGCGCTGCCGCCTGTAAATGCAAGACCAAGACCTGCATGTACGAACTGCAGTGCGCAGGTTGCCAGCATATCCGGAATCTTACATACCAGTATTAAGAACATTGTCAACAGATACATTACCATTGTAAACACAATAGTAAGAACAATAGCCAGCCATAAGGGAGCGCCAAACCACAGAAACAGTGCTGCAAAAACATAGGCGCTGAAAGTACCCAGTGTACCGGCTGACATATCAAATCCATCCGGTGCCATAGATACAGTTGCTGCAAGAGCAAAAATTGTAACTACTGACATGGCACGGAGAATATTCATCAGGTTATTCACTGAAAAAAATGCCGTGCCCTTGATTGCTGTAAAGATAACAACTGAAACCACAAGCACAATTACAGCAGCCCAGCTCAGTAACCCTTTCCCAATCGTTTTCATCTTTGAATTCTGAACCATATTATTTTCCTCCCAATACATTGATGCCCGATATCTGCTCAGATATCAGCCTGCATATTTCTCCTCCGAACCTGTAGCATAATGCATGATCTCGTCTTCGGTGGTCTTTGCAGTTTCAAGTTCTGCCATAATCCTGCCATCATACATAACATACATACGGTCTGTTATGGATAACAGCTCCGAATTCTCGCAGGTAGCATAAATGACACAGTTTCCGTCTTTTGCAATCTGATTGATCAGATGAAAGATTTCCTGCTTTGCACCAACGTCTACACCTTTTGTAGGTTCATCAAAAATATATACATCACAGTCTGCTGCCAGCCACTTGGCAACAGCAACTTTCTGCTGGTTTCCTCCTGAAAGATATGCAACCCTCTGTTTTACCGAAGGCGTCTTAATACTAAGGCTCTTTACATATTCTTTTGCTTTCTGCGCTGTCTTGCGGTCATTTACGAAAGACATGGTACAGAAATCTCCAAGGCACGCTGCGGATATGTTAAAGGTAACTGTTTCTGCAACAAGCACGCCCTCTTTACGCCTTTCCTCAGGTACCAGTGCAATTCTGTTCTTTACGGCATCGGACGGATTCTTTATCTTAAGCTCCCTGCCATTTAATGTAAGCGTACCTCCCGATTTATGGTATGCACCGAAAATAGTTTTACAAAGTTCTGTTTTTCCTGCACCTACCAGACCGGCAAGTCCGACGATTTCTCCTTTTCTTACATATATAGAAACATCTTTTACACGATTCTCGCGTTCGGTCAGATGATCTATTACAAATGATTTCTCTCCGATTTCACAGACTTCTTTCGGAAAATTCTCCTCAAAAGAACGTCCAAGCATTTTATCAACGATCTCTTTTGAAGTTGTCTGTGGTGTGATCGGAGTTGTATCCACAACCTGTCCGTTTCTCATAACCGTGTAAGAATCACAGATTCTGAGGACTTCCTGGATACGATGTGTAATAAAGATAATAGCAATATTTTCTGTTTCTCTTAAATGTTTTACAACACGGAACAGTTCCTCTGTTTCCGTATCTGATAATGGTGCTGTAGGCTCATCCAGAATCAGGAAATTACATGAATTCTGAACCGCACGTGCTATCAGGACCATCTGTTTCTGCGCCAGTGTCAGTGTACCACACCATCTCTTTACATCAATATCAATATTCAGGCGGGCCAGAGCCTCTTTTGCATCTTTTCTAATCTTTCCATAATTGACAAACTGTTTATGTCCCATGTTCATGACCATGTCATTAAACATTACATTCTCAGCTACTGAAAGTGTTGGGATCAACGCCATATCAACTTCCTGATATACAATCTGGATGCCGAGTTTCTTTGCGGCAGCCGGATTTCTCAATTCCACGACGTTTCCGTTATACAAAACATCTCCTGTGTAATCTGGATTTGAGCCAGCCAGAACTTTCATCAATGTCGATTTACCGGCTCCGTTCGCTCCCATAACTGCATGGATCATACCGGTTGAAATTTCAAAATCAACATCCGAAAGGGCCTTTACACCAGGAAATTCTATGGAAACTTTTCGTGTTCCAAGTGTGATTTTATCCATATATTCCCTCTTTTCCGTAATTCTTTTCCGTCGCAGATAATCCAGTACGGAAAAAGTGGCGTCGGAGCCTTGAACCCCGACGCCTCATTTTACTTAGATATTTTCAGTATTAACTACTGTCCTTTTGAAAGGATTAGTGTCCAAGTGCTGATACCATCCAATCACATGTAGGCATCCAAGAAGTATCAGAATAGTCTTCTCCAGCAACCTCTGCCAGGTTCTCAATATTAATACCTTCCTTAGATGTAACCATTTCCTGGGTAACAATAACTGAAGGAATTTCCATCCAGGCGCCCGGATCTGCATAGTAGCAGGAAGCAGCTTCAATGTCTTCATACTGATCTGCCATCTCAAGTGCTAATACACGGCATGCAAATTCTCCATTAGATGTCCAGTTTGTTGTAGCACATGCTTTCCAGTTTTTACCTTCCTGCATGAACTGGATATCTTCATTACAGATATCTACAGATACCATTGGGATATCGGAATTTGCTTCACGCAGTGCCTGATATACGCCCTGTGCATATGCATCATAGCAGCACCAGATACCATCAATATCGCCTTCGCCATATTTCTGTAAAGTAGCAGCAGTTACATCACGCATAGATGAAGTAGCATTCTGATCATCAATTGGTGCTATTCTCTCAACTGTTTTAATCTTTCCATCTGTCTCAAATGGTTCATAACCTACCTGGCGACGGTCGAACGGGCTGTTATATCCGGCGCCCTGCTGAACCTGAAGAATATTTACAGGCTCGCCTGCCTCTGTTTTGTCCGGATACATATCAAGGATAGCCTGAACCAGAGATTCAGCAAATCCTGCATCCTGCTGGAAGAACTGTGTAACACCGTCAATCTTAGCAGTCTCACCATTTGCATCTTTAAATGGTGTATCGAATGTAACAATCTTCAAATCCGGATACTGTTCCAGGATTCCTGACAGGAAATCATATGCGTATTCCTGACCACCATGGGAAACCATCAATCCATCATAACCACCCTGCGCGCACTGTTCAATTGTACTCTTCCATGTATCTGCATTATCGTTGCAGAAGAAAGTACTTGCTTCCATACCAAGCTTCTCTGCTGTTGCGGTAAATGAATCCGACCACATCTGGAAGATAGTTGCTGATGACATGTACATAATATATGCTATCTTCTTGCCCGCTAACGGAGATTCGGTACTGCTCTCTGTTGCTGTTTCCTCGTCTGCTGCTGCATCACTTGCAAATACAGGAACTACAGAAACCACCATAGCTGCTGAGAGTAACGCTGCGATTAATTTTTTCTTCATGATATTCCTCCTTTTTGGATATTTTGCCGAAGCATTTTTGTTTTTGTGAGTTTATATTAACATATATCACCAATTTTGTAAACATAACAATGTGTCATTTTGTCCGTTTTTTTGTATTTCAGTAGTTTTAGCCAATTATTCATATCATATTTTGAACAAAAATTCTAATTCAAATTTGATTTTCACGTCAAATTCACCAAACAAAACATTTTTCTTGTGCATATATGCCAATTCTAATTATCTATTTTCACTAACAAATCTAATATTGTTAATTAATTTTCAATCTTTTTACATTAAAAAGCAGCAGTTATCTATACATATATCTACTATTTTAGTGAATATGTTGTTTTATGCCTGTTTTTGTTGTTTTAAACAAAATCAGGTAAGTCCTCTGATTCAATCGTCAAGAATAATAAGCAACATAAAAGACAGCCTTTTCCAAACATCACCCCACAGACCTGAGTTCCTCTCGAATTGTATTTGACAACAATCTGTTTATAGCAATCCTCGTAAATAACGCATCCTAATCCAGCTCATCAGAATATGAAATCCTACGTCAGATCATAGTAGAGTTGTATATTTATTTTTCTTCTGTTTTGGATATTTTGATATTTTTATATTACTGTTCACACATCACTATTCCGCGATGTGTTTTGGCATAAATGTGGCAAAATTCCGAGACGCACAAGCCAAAATTCATTCCATTACCGCAGGCAATCTGGAATGAATTTTGGCTACGGTACTGAGAACGGAGTGAACAGTAACATTTTTATTTTGTTTTTATGATTGACATTTCATTTTTCTTCTGCCATACTTGTCTCATAAAGCATTCCTGACACGCTTATTTTTCATTCAGAAAGGAAAACTTATATGTATCTCTCCGATATTCACACGCATTCCATTGCCAGTGGGCACGGCACCACCTGTACCATTTCAGATATGGCAAAGGAAGCCAGTCATAAGGGTCTGAAGCTTCTTGGAATTTCAGATCATGGTCCCGGGACTCTCACTTCCGGGACTTCCTCATATTTCAGAAGTCTTCCATTCTGTCCCAAAAAACGCTTTGGAATTGATGTTCTTTATGGCGTTGAACTGAACATTCTTGATATTGACGGGCACATCGACCTGTCAGATGATCTGCTGAATGGACTGGATTATGCGATCATCAGTATGCATCAGCAGAATTACCGTTCCGGCGCTGCTGCTGAGAATACCCTGGCCTATATCAACGCCATGAAACATCCTGCTGTAAAAGTCCTCGGGCATTGTGATGATCCGCATTTCCCGGTGGATTACAGAACTCTGGCTATTGCTGCATTGCAGGAGAATGTTATCTTTGAAATAAACGAAGCTTCTCTTTCTCCAAACGGCTATCGCGGAGATACAACATCCAATGCGACTGAAATTCTTTATTTCTGTCAGAAATATGAGATTCCGATCATTTTATCCAGCGACAGTCACGGAAAAGATCATGTGGGCGATTTCACTTATTCCGCAGAATTTGTCCACCAGGCTATGTTTCCGGAATCACTGATTCTCAACAATCAGATTCCAAAACTGAAGTTTTTTCTTCAGACACGCTAAAAGCAGC